>DATFPO010000151.1:0-11603 GCA_035264745.1 Solirubrobacteraceae bacterium
TGGTCGCCGCGCGCGCCGTCTCCACCCGGCAGGCGCGCGAGGACGTGGCCGCCGGGCCGCCCGGGCCGCCCGGACCGCCGCGGCCACCCAGCGTGATCGAGGCGGCGACGGCCGCCGCCAGCGCGGTGATGGCGATGGCCATCCCCCCGAAGCGGCGCAGCCCCTTCACCTCGCCCGGCGCCTGTCGCGGGCCGGCCGTGCGGGCGCCGGCGCCGGCGCCGACCGACCCGATGGCTTCCGGTTTGGCCTCACGGCCACAGTGTCCATGGCCGCCCCTGTTAGGGTCGAGCCCGATGGCGCGGCGCGGCCCGCATCCGAGGCGCTCGGTTTGGGCCTTCGGCGCCGGGCAGGTCCTCCTGCTGATCCCGCTCCTGGCGCTCGAGCGCCGCATGAGGCGCGCGGGCGGCCCGGGGATCATCCCGTTCGAGCTGGCCGGCACCCCCGAGCGCTCGCGCAGGATCATGGATCGCTGGGGGGCCGAAGGGAGGTCGGCCGCGCGACTGTCGCTGATGCTGGACTACCCGTATCTGGTCACCTACTCGGGCCTCCAGGTGGCGGCGAGCCGAGCGGCCAGCCAGGCGCTGCGCCGGCGCGGCGCCACCGTCCTGGCCGACGCCGGGCGGGTGGTGGGTGCGGCTCAGGTGGCGGCGGGCACCTTCGACGCCGCCGAGAACACCGCCCTGCTCGGTGTCCTGGCCGGACGCGACGGACGGCTTCCGGCGCTCGCCCGCGCCTGCGCGCGCGAAGTTCGCTCTGCTGGGACTGGGTTGGGGCTATGGCGCGCTCGGCCTGGCCAGCCGAGTGGCCCCGGGCTGAGCGAGCGCGGATGGCCACGATGCGGGGCGAGGTGCGCTTCCGCACGCTCCTCGCCACCGGCGCCTGAGCCCGAGGTCGCGGCCCCGACACGGCCGGTTTGGGCCACCGCCGCGGCGGAATAACCAGCCGCAGAGGTCCCGACAGGAGGAGCCGTGTCATGCCCAAGACCACCGCGAAGGGCCAGCCCAGGAAGAGCGAGCTTCCCGACACGCTGCGCCGCTCTTCGGCCAAGGCGCAGCGCACGTGGGCCAAGACCCACGACGAGGCGGCCGAACAGTACGGCGACGGCGAGCGCGCCCACCGCACCGCCTACTCGGCGCTCAAGCACTCCTTCGAGAAGGTGGGGGACCACTGGGAGCCCAAGCAGCGCCGGGGGCCGTCCGATCCCCAGGCCAAGCAGGGTCCGCCGCGCTCGCGCACCCGGCCCCGTGACACCGCGGGCGGCGTGGACGTCGAGGGCAACACCAAAGAGGAGCTGATGGAGCGTGCCCGGCGCCTCGACGTCAGGGGACGCTCGAAGATGTCCAAGCTGGAGCTCGGCCAGGCGATCGCCCGCAAGCAGGGGTAGCGCCGTCCGCGGCGCCGGAGAACCGCGCCCGGGACGGAATACCTGGAACCCGGCTGCCGCGCTGGCCCGAATCGCCGATGGTCATACTGGAGGCCGGTGAGACCGCTCCGTCGTCTGAGCTGGGCCGTGGGGTTGGCGGTCGCCGCGCTCTGCGCCTCGGGAGCGGCGGCGCCCTCGGCGCTGGCCGGGTCCCGGATCATCCAGCCGCTCAAGGCGCAGGCGTCAACCGGCGTCGGCGCGGGGGCATGGTTCTTTCGCGACCGTGTCATGGCCCGTCCGGTGGCCAGCGCGGCGGCGGCACAGGACGCGGTCCTGACCCTGCACTATGCGGTCGGCGGGCAGACCGTGGAGATCGCCCTCGCGCCGGACTTCGCCGACATCCCCCAGAACCGCGCCGCGGCCCGATCGATCGTCGACTTCCTGGGCAGCCGGGTTCACGGCGCCGAGCTCGGCCAGCTGCGGGTGTTCATCGGCACGCAGGCGGAGGTCAGCCTGCTCTGCGGGGGCGGCGTCGAAGTGCTCGGCTGCTACTCGGCCACCCAGCACCGCATGTTCGTCCCCGACCGCGAGCCTCCCGGCGGGCCCTACACGCGCGAGTACGCGATGACGCACGAGTACGGCCACCACATCGCCAGCCTGCGCAGCAACGCCCCCTGGCCGGCGCTCAGCACCGGCGCCAAGAACTGGGCGTCCTACGAGCACGTCTGCGCCCAGACCGAGCGTCACCTGCTGTTCCCGGGCGACGAGGGCAGTCACTACGCCGCCAACCCCGGCGAGGGGTTCGCCGACACCTACGCACACCTGCACTACCCGAACGTCCCGTTCCAGTACGCCCCGATCATGGCCCCGACAGCCGGGTCGTTCGCGGCGCTGCGCCGTGACGTGCTGCAGCCGTGGCGGGGGCCGCGCCGGGTTCGCCTCACCGGCGCGCTCAGCGCCGCCGCGCGAGTCCGCTCGTTCACCGTCCGCCAGTCGCTGGACGGCTCTCTGTCCTTCGCCCTCCAGGGCCCCCCGGGCTCCAACTACGACCTCGAGCTGCTCAACCGCGGGCGCGTGGTCCGGCGCACGGCCGCGCCCGGCAGCCGCGACCGGCTGACCGTCCTGGCCTGCCGCGAGAGCGCCCCGACGGCGACGTTCGTCCTGCGGGTCGTGCGCCGCCGCGGCGCCGGGCAGTTCTCGGTCGCCACCGCCATCCCGGGCTGACCCGTTCCGCCGGGCGGATGCCGAGGGCGTCCGCGGCCGGCCGTCCGTAGAGCGACCGGTCTCAGGCCTCGGGGTCGATCAGGGCCAGGCCGCTCTCGGGATCGGTTCGCTTGCGCAGGTGCGCCGGGGCCTCCTCGATGACGACCTCCAGCGTGGGCCGGACGTGCGCCTCGATCAGATGGCCCCCGTGGGCGGTCCCGTCGCGCTTGGCCACCACGACATGGGCGTGGACGTCCGGCTCGTCGTCCTTGAGCGCGACATCGCCGGCCAGGGTTACCACCTCGACCTGCTCGTCGAGCTGGATCCGCTCGTATTCCTTGCTCTCCCAGTCGAAGTAGCCCAGCGTGACGTCGCTGAAGGCGCCGATGCCGGTGAGGTGGGCGGCGGTGATGCCCTGCTCGCGGGTGAACGCCCGAAGCCCCTCCATCGCCTCGTCGCCGCGCTCGAAGATGAGCGCGTGGGTCGAGGGCGGTCCGGGCGTCAGCTGCTTGGCCTTCATCGCCCCGAGTGGCCGTCGTCCCCGTCGAGGGCCATCCTGATCACCTCGGCCAGGTGCAGCGGACGGCGGTCGGTCAGCTGGGTGATCTGGGTATGGCAGCTGAAGCCGTCCGAGATCACGAGGGTGTCCGGCTCCGCCGAGCGCACCGCGGGGAGCAGGCGCCGCTCGCCGATCTTCACCGACAGGTCGTAGTGGTCGGCCTCGTAGCCGAACGACCCGGCCACGCCGCAGCAGCCGGAGTCGAGCAGCTCGAAGTCCAGCCCCAGCCGCTCCAGGGTCGCCTCCTCGGCGGACATGCCCATCACCGCCTTGTGGTGGCAGTGCCCGTGGACGATCGCCCGGCGCGACAGCTTCGGCATGTCCCAGTCGCGGGCGTGGGCCTCCAGGAACTCGGCCAGGGTCAGCGTCTGGAGGCTGAGCCGCTTGGCGTCCTCGTCGTGGGGCAGCATGTTGACCAGCTCGTCGCGAAACACCGCCACGCAGCTGGGCTCGATGCCCACCACGTACACGCCGGCGCGGATGTGCGGCCGCAGCACCCGGACCAGGTGGCGCAGAAAGCGCCGTGCGGTCGGCAGCATCCCGTAGTCGTAGAGAGGGCGCCCGCAGCACATGGGCGCCTGCGGCACCACCACCCGGTAGCCGGCCGCCTCGAGCACCTCGACGGTGGCCTTTCCGGGGTCGGGGTGCAGGAAGTTGGTGAACGTGTCGGGGAACAGGACCACTGCCGGCGCGCCCTGGTTGACCGGGTCCCGAGTGTCGAACCACGTCCTGAACGTCTGGCGCGCGAACCGCGGCAGCTCGCGCTGGGCGCTGATCCCCGCGGCCCGCTTGAGCGCCCCGCCTATCACCGGCACCCGGGGCAGGGCGTTGGCCAGCCGCGGCGCGTGCTGCGCCACCCGAGCGTGCAGCATGATCAGCCCCATGGAGTACGCGGCGGCGGGCCGCAGTCGCCGCTTGTAGTGGCGAGAGAGGAACTCGGCCTTGTAGGTCGCCATGTCGACGTTGACCGGGCAGTCCCCCTTGCAGCCCTTGCACGACAGGCACAGCTCCAGTGCCTCGTTGACCTCCTGGCTGCGGAAGCCGTCCCTGATGGTCTGGCCCTGGAGCATCTCGAACAGGATCCGCGCGCGCCCCCGCGTGGTGTGCTTCTCGTCGAGGGTCACCATGTAGCTCGGGCACATCGTGCCGCTCTCGACGTCGCGGCACTTGCCGGCGCCGACGCATCTGGCCGCGGCGTGGGCGAAGCTTCCGCCGTCCTCCGGGTAGGCGAAGTACGTCTTCGGCTGGGGCGGGTTGTACTCCACCCCCAGCTTGAGGTCGGACATGATCCCGTCGGGCTGGACGACCTTCCCCGGGTTCATCTTCCAGTCGGGGTCCCAGATCGACTTGAACTGCCGGAACGCCTCCATGAGCTCGTCGCCGTAGAGCTTGGGCAGCAGCTCGCTGCGGGCCTGGCCGTCGCCGTGCTCGCCCGAGAACGAGCCGCCGTAATGCACGATCAGGTCGGACGCCTCGTCCAGGAA
Organism: Solirubrobacteraceae bacterium; assembly: GCA_035264745.1. Lineage (GTDB taxonomy): Bacteria > Actinomycetota > Thermoleophilia > Solirubrobacterales > Solirubrobacteraceae > DATAEY01. The sequence goes on from DATFPO010000151.1 coordinate 4,610, forward strand.
CGAGCGCCACCGTCTCAGGCCGCCCACGCTCAGGGGGTCGAAGTCGATGCGGCAGTGCACGCAGCCGTCGCCGAAGTGGCCGTACAGGGTGGTCCGGTAGTCGTAGCGGTCGAGCAACTCATGGAAGTCGCGCAGGTAATCGCCCAGGCGCTCCGGCGGCACGGCGGCGTCCTCCCAGCCCTCCCAGTGGTCGCGCTCGCCGAGCCGGTACGCGGTGGCGGCCAGCGCGTCCTCGCGCACCTTCCACAGCCGGCGCTCCTCTCCGACGTCATCGACCAGCTTGATCGCCGGGGGCTCGTCGAGCTCCTCGAGCCATCGGGTGAACTCCCCGGCACGCTCGAGCGCCTCGTCTCGGGTATCTCCCCCGAACTCCACCAGGAGCCAGCCATCGCCCTCCGGCAGCAGCGGGATGTCATGCGGGTGCATGCCCCGCAGCTCCATGTCGGTGATCAGCCGCCGGTCCATGCCCTCCAAGGCGATTGGACCTCGCTCGCGGATCGCGGCCACGTGATCGCCGGCGATGTAGACGTCCGGGAACCCCAGCGCCACCAGCGCGCGTTCGGGGGGACTGGGGAGCAGCCGCACCTTGGCCTCCAGCACGGTGGCCAGCGTGCCCTCGCTGCCGGTGATGGCCCGCGCCACGTGGAAGCCGTTCTCGGGCAGCAGGTCGTCGAGGTTGTAGCCGGACACCCGCCGCGGGATGTCCGGGTAGCGCTCGCGGATGAGGTCGGCGTAGCGGTCGCGCAGGTCGCGCATCCCCCGGTAGATCTCGCCCCTCCGGCCGCCCTCGGCGATGATCTCCTCGAGCTCCTCCTCGCTCGTGGCCCCGACCCGCATGCGCAGCCCGTCGTAGGTGAGCACCTCGAGCTCCTCGACGTTGTCGGAGGTCCTCCCGCCCATGACGGAGTGGACCCCGCACGAGTTGCTGCCGATCATGCCCCCGAAGGTGGCGTACTCGTGCGTCGAGGTGTCGGGCGCGAACGTGAGGCGGTGACGCTCCTCGGTGCGACGCGTCAGGTCGTCTCGGATGAGCCCGGGCCGCACCCGGGCGAACCTGCGCTCGGCGTCGATCTCGACGATCTCCCGCATGTGCTTGGAGACGTCGATCACGACCGCGTCGCTGGCCAGCACCGTCCCGGGGATGCTGGTGCCGCAGCCCCGCGGGACCACCGGCGCCCCGAGGCGCCGGCAGACGGCGACGGCGGCGGCCACGTCGTCCCGGTCCACGGGCGCCACCGCGCCCAGCGGGATGTGCCGGTAGTTGCCGCTGTCGTGGGTGTAGACCGAGCGCCAGCCCGCGTCGAACAGGACCTCGCCGCGCACCTCCGCCCGAAGCTGCGCCTCCAGCTGCGCCGCGTCGACCCGGCTCGCCCGGTCCTCCAGCCGGCGCGGCGCCGGCGGCCGGGGACGAACCCTGGGCTTGCGGCCGACGACGCTCATCGGGCGCTCACGCCTCGTACTCGGCGGCGTCGGGGCGCTTGAGCTCGAGCCCCAGGCCGGGTCGCGAGGCGTCGGGCTCGAGCCGTCCGTTCTGCGGCTCCAGGACGCCGTCGAACAGCAGGCTCTCGATCCGCACGTGGTCGTGGAAGTACTCGACGTGCGCTAGGGAGTCGATGGCGCAGCAGGCGTGCGCGTGGATCGAGGGCGCGGTGTGCGCCGACACCGGCGTCTCGTGGGCACGGCACAGCGCCCCCACCCGCAGCAGCTCGGTGATCCCGGCGCACCGGGTGACGTCGGGCTGGAGGACGTCGACGGCGCCGGCCTCGAGCATGCGGCGGAAGTAGACGAGGTCGTAGCCGTACTCGCCGGCGGCGATGGCCATGCCGGCCGGGGCCCGGTCGCGCATCAGCCGCAGCCCCTCGAGGTCGTCGGAGGAGACCGGCTCCTCGAACCAGGTGACGCCGTGCTCGGCGAACGACTCGGACCGGGCGAGCGCCTGCTTGCGGGTGTACGCGCCGTTGGCGTCCACCATCAGCTCGGCGTCCGGGCCGATCGCCTCGCGCGCCGCGCGCACCCGCTCGGGGTCCTCGTCCGGGCTCCGTCCGACCTTCATCTTCACGCTCGGGATGCCGGCCTCCACCCACCCGGCGAGCTGGCGCTGGAGCTCGTCGAGGCCGTACGAGGTGAACCCGCCGCTGCCGTACAGGGGCACGCCGTCGCGGGCGCGCCCGAGCAGGTCGGCGAGCGCGACACCGAGCAGCCTGGCCTTGAGGTCCCACAGCGCCACGTCGACCGCGGCGATCGCGGTCGAGGCGATCCCCGGCCGGCCGAGGTTGCGGATCGCGCCCACCATCGCCGCCCAGGCCGCCGGCACGGCCATGGCGTCGCAGCCCTCGATCGCGTCCACGAGCTTGGACTCGATCAGGCGGGCGGCGGCGACGTCGGCGTAGGTGTAGCCGACGCCGACCTCCCCCCCGGCGTGCGCCTCCACCAGCACCAGGGTGGTGGAGTCCCACTCGAGCGTCCCGTCGGATTCCGGACGGTCGGTGGCGACCGTGTAGGCCGAGACGTCCAGCCGCTCGACGGCCGCATCGGCCCGCTGGGTGGCACTCGTCATCGGGCTCAGCGGCCGGAGACCACCTCTTGGATCTTGTCCTTCACCGTCTGGCGGATGAGCCGGCGGGTGTTCGGGTCGCGCTTGAGCAGCGCCGAGGCCATGGCCTTGGCGTGCTCGAGCGTGATGTGGGGCGGAAGCGGCGGCACCTCGGGGTCGGTCACCGCCTCGTAGACCACCGGTCGGTCAGCGGCCAGGGCCTCGTCCCAGGCCGGGCCGACCTGGTCGGGCGAGTCCACCCGGATCCCCTTGAACCCCAGCATCTCGCCGTAACGCGCGTACGAGAAGTCGGGGATCTCCTGGGAGGCCTCGAACTTGGGATCGCCGGCCAGCGCCCGCTGCTCCCAGGTCACCTGGTTGAGGTCGCGGTTGTTGAGGACCAGCACCACCAGCCGTGGATCGCTCCAGCGCCGCCAGTACTTGGCGATCGTGATCAGCTCGTTGATGCCGTTCATCTGCATGGCGCCGTCGCCCACCAGGGCGATCGCCACCCGGTCGGGATGGGTGAACTTGGCGGCGATCGCGTACGGGACGCCCGGGCCCATCGTGGCCAGGGTGCCGGAGAGCGAGCCCATCATGCCCTCCCTGACCTTCAGGTTGCGGGCGTACCAGTTCGCCGCCGAGCCGGAGTCCGAGCTCAGGATGCAGCGGTCCGGCAGGCGCGAGGACAGCTCCCAGAACACGCGCTGCGGGTTGAGGGGCTCGGCGTCCTGCATCGCACGGGCCTCGATCACATCCCACCAGTCGGCCACGTTCTTCTCGATCTGGTCGCGCCACGAACGGTCGGCCTTGCGCTCGAGCCGCGGGATGAGCGCCCGCAGGGTCTCGGCGCTGTCGCCGACCAGGTTGACGTCGGTCGGGTAGCGGATGCCCACCATGCGCGGGTCGATGTCGATCTGGACCGCCCGGGCCTGGCCCTCCTCGGGCAGGAACTCGGAGTACGGGAAGCTCGAGCCGACGAGCAGCAGGGTGTCGCAGTCCTCCATCAGGTCCCAGCTCGGCCTGGTCCCCAGCAGGCCGATCGCCCCGGTCACGAACGGAAGCTCGTCGGGCAGGACGGTCTTGCCGAGCAGCGCCTTGGCCACCCCGGCCCCGAGCAGGTCGGCGACCTCGATCAGCTCGGCGGACGCGTGCATCGCGCCCTGCCCGGCCAGGATGGCCACCCGCTCGCCGGCGTTGAGGATCTCGGCGGCCCGCTGGAGCTCCTCCTCGGGCGGGACCGTCCTGGGCGCCGTGTGGCCGAGACCCGAGTGGATGCTGCCGTGCGCCGACGGCGGCGGGTCGACGACGTCCTCCTGCTGGAGGTCGTTGGGCACGATCACGCAGGTCACCGTCCGCTCGGCCATGGCGATGCGCATCGCCCGGTCGATCAGGTGTCGCGCCTGGGCGGGATCCATGGCCATGTGGACGTACTCGTGCGCGACGTCCTTGAACAGGGTGATCAGGTCGACCTCCTGCTGATAGCTGCCGCCCAGCGCCATCCGGTCCTGCTGGCCGACGATCGCCACCACCGGCTGATGGTCGAGCTTGGCGTCGTAGAGGCCGTTCAGCAGGTGGATGGCTCCCGGGCCGGACGTGGCCAGGCACACCCCGACCTCGCCGGTCCACTTGGCGTGGCCGCAGGCCATGAAGGCGGACATCTCCTCGTGACGCGCCTGCACGAACTCGATGCGATCGGTGGCGCGGGACAGCGCGCCCAGGAACCCGTTGATGCCGTCGCCGGGATAGCCGTATATGCGCTGGACGCCCCAGTCCGACAGGCGCCTGAGCATGAAGTCCGCGACGGTCTCGGCCATGGGGCTCTCCTTACGTCAGTGGCTTGGCAACGGTCGGCCGCCCGGCTGGCGCGACAGCGCCAACATACCCCGACCTGCACGGCGGAATCCGCGGTCCGGAGCGGGATGGTTCAGTCGGTGACCACCCGGCGATGGGAGGCGATCGCCAGGGCGGCGGTGATGTGCGACAGGTGGCTGAGCCCCTGGGGGAAGTTGCCCAGCATCTCGTCGGCATCCGGGTCGTACTCCTCGGCGAACAGCCCAAGGTCGTTGGAGGTGGCCAGCGCGCGGTCGAACACCTCACGCGCCTCCTCGGGGCGGTCTTGGTGCGAGTAGCACTCCGCCAGCCAGAACGAGCAGGCGACGAATGGGCCGTCCTGCCCCTTCAACCCGTCCTTGGACTTGTAGCGGCGGATCAACCCGTTGCAATCCAGCTCCTCGCGGATGGCGTCGGCGGTCCTGACCATGCGCTCGTCGCGGTACGGGATGAAGTCGACCATCGGCAGCAGCAGCACGGCGGCGTCGAGCTCCTTGCTGCCGAACGACTGCACGAAGATGCCGCGCTTGCGGTCATAGCCCTTGTCCTCCACCGCCTCCCGGATGTCGTCCCTGGCCTTCTTCCAGCGCCGCTGGGGCGCCTGGCGCATGCACTCCTCGGCCAGCCGCAGCCCGCGATCCACCGCCACCCAGCACATGACCTTGGAGTGCACGAAGTGCTGGGGCTCTCCGCGCCACTCCCACAGGCCGTGGTCGGGCTCCTCCCAGTGGTCGATGGCGCTGTTGACCAGGTTCACGGTGAAGCGCCACTCGTCGTCGTCGGGCGAGCGGCCGCGCTCGTGCCAGCGCCAGGTCAGCTCGGCCAGCCCGCCGTAGGCGTCGAGCTGCAGCTGCTCGGCGGCGCGGTTGCCGATCCGCACCGGGCGGGCTCCGCGGTAGCCCTCCAGGTACTCGAGCTCCTCCTCCCGGATGCGTCGCTCGCCGGCGATCCCGTAGGCCATCCTGAGGTCCTCGGCCTTCCCCGCGGTCGAGCGATGGATGAACCGGCGGAAGTGCTCCGCCTCGTCCTCGAAGCCGAGCTCGGCCAGGGAGCGGACGCTGAACATCGAGTCGCGGATCCAGCTGTAGCGGTAATCCCAGTTGCGCTCGCCGCCGAAGGCCTCCGGCAGCGAGGTGGTCGGGGCGGCGACCAGGGCGCCGCTGGGCGCATAGGTGAGGGCCTTGAGCACGGCGGCCGAGCGCGCCACGGCGGGCGCCTCCGGTCCCTCCAGGCGCACCTGCGACCCCCACCGTCGCCAGAAGCTCAGCGTCTGGTCGAGGGACTCGTCGAGCTCCTCCGGGGCGACCCGGCGCGGAGGGTCGCGGTCGAGCTCGTCCGGGCGGATGAACACCAGGGACAGGCGCACCCGCTCCCCCGAGCGGACGCTGCACCGCGCCTCCACCTGACCCTTGGTGCCGACCTGCTCGAAGTCGGCGTCGCCGGAGATGATCAGGCAGTCGTCGCCGCCGATCGCGGTGAACAGGTTGATGTTCTCGTGGCGAATCCAGGGCGGCACGGCGCCGTAGTCGAAGCGCGGCGCCACCCAGATGCGGAAGTTCACGAATCCCCGCCCACCCTCGATGATGCGCAGCAGCTGGCGGTGGGGATGGAGCGGGCTCTCCTCCCGGACCGGGCAGCAGTCCAGAACCCGGGCCTCGCCGGTGGGGGTGCGGAAGGTCGTGCACAGCACCAGCGTGTCGTCGATGTAGTCCTGGAAGGAGTTCCACCTGTCCTCCCCGGCTGGCTGTATCGAGCAGAAGCCGCCGTTGTCCCAGTCCAGCAGGCGCCCGAAGCAGCTTCCGGAGTGGAAGTTGGGCAGGCAGTACCAGTCGATCGAGCCGCGGCTGGAGACCAGCGCCGCCGTGTGGCAGTCGCTGATCATGCCGTAGCTGCCGATCGGCGGGTAGCGGTCCGAAGCGCTCATTCCATAGGGCCTGCGATGGTGCCGGCGACGATCGCGGAGGCGCCTATGGCGACTGCGACCTCGGCCATCCCTCAAGTGAGTTATATAACGGACCAATGGTGAGCTGCTCTAGACGCCTGCTGATAGCCCGAGCCGCGGATGGCGGCCCGGTGAACGCTTGGACCGGGAGGAGCCGGCCATGACCGGGCGCCCGCTGGAGGGGCGCCGGGCGCTGGTCACCGGCGCCGACAGCGGGATCGGCCGCTCGGTCTCCAAGCGCCTGGCCACCGACGGCGCGCGCGTGGCGGTGAACTTCCGCAGCAACGAAGACGCGGCCCGGAGCATCGTCTCGGAGATCGACGAGGCCGGCGGCGAGGCCACCCCTATCCAGGCGGACGTCTCCCAGGAGGCGGACGTGGTCGAGATGTTCGAGCGCGCCGGGGAGCAGTTCGGCGGTCCCGTGGACCTGCTGGTCAACAACGCCGGCGTCGAGCAGGCGTTCAAGCTGGTCGACATGCCGCTCGAGGAGTGGGACAGGGTCATCGCCGTGAACCTCACCGGCGCGTTCCTGTGCGCCCGGGAGACGGCCAGGCGACTGATCGAGCGCGAGGAGCCCGGGGTGATCGTGAATGTCTCGAGCGTCCACGAGCTCATCCCCTGGCGGGAGTTCAGCCATTACTGCGCCAGCAAGGCGGGAATGAAGCTGTTCGGCCAGACGATCGCCT
>DATFPO010000152.1:0-15442 GCA_035264745.1 Solirubrobacteraceae bacterium
AGGCGGCGTAGACCTCACCAGAGTCCACGTCTGTAACGCCGTCTCAGAGCGCCGTTCTCCACTGGGGAACAGGGATTCGAACCCCAACTTCGACGTCCAGAGCGTCGCGTGCTGCCGTTACACCATTCCCCAAGGCAGTGAAAATCAGTATAGGGGCGAGCACAGGACCCGCTCGCGAGCTCAGGCTCGAACTCGCCGGCTCGACGACGGTGACCACGGCGAGCCCCTAACGGCGCGGATGCCGGCTGGTGACCCTGGCCGGGCTAGAGCTCGCCGAGCTCGGAGTGGACGTCTCCCAGAGCCGCCTTGCGCTGGGAGACGTCGGTGCGCTCGGTGATCAGACGGCGGGCGTGCTCGAGGTCCTCGGATCGGCCCACCGACAGGGCGGCGGCCACCCGGCCGTCCTGCAGGTACCAGATCGAGAAGTCCCCGTTGTCGGTCGAGCCCCGGACGACCTCCTCGTCCCAGCCGTAGGCCGGGCCCACGTACTCCATCGAGGACCAGTCGGCGAGGTCCGAGAAGAAGTACGGCAGGACGTCGTGCGGCTGGCGCTTCCCCAGCATGTTGAGCGCCGCGGTCTTCCCGTGGTTGAAGGCGACGTCCCAGTGCTCGATGCGCACCGGACGGCGATGGATGGGAGAGTCGTACTCGCAGACGTCGCCAGCGGCGTAGATGCCGTCCGCCGAGGTCTCCAGTTGCGCCGAGCAGCGGATGCCCCCGCGCTCGCCCAGCTCCAGCCCGGCCGACTTGGCCAGCGTCACCTCGGGGTGCACGCCGGCGCCGATGACCACCAGCTCGGCCTCCAGCTCCTTGCCCTTCTCGGTGACCACCTTCGTCACCCGACCGTCCGAGCCCTCGAACCGCGCCAGGGCGTCGTCGCCGTGGACCTCGATCCCGTGCTCCTCGAGCACACCCTGGAAGAACCGCCCGGCCGTCGCGCCGAACCCGCTCTCCAGCGTGACCGATTCCTGCATGACGATCGAGCAGCGCTTACCGCGCAGCGTCAGCGACGCGGCGACCTCGGTGCCGATGTAGGAGCCGCCGACCAGCACCACCCGCTCCGCCTCCTCGGCGTCGGCGAGGATCGAGTCGACGTTGCCCAGGGTGCGCAGGTAATGAAGGCCGTCGAGCCGCCCGCCCTCGACGTGGAGGACCCGCACGTTGGCCCCGGTCGCCAGGAGCGCCTGCTCGAACGCGACGGTCTGGCGATTGGAGAGCCGGGCCTCGCGCTGGGCCGGGTCGAGCCGAAGCACGCTCGTCCGGGTGAGAAGCTCGATCGACTGCTCCTCCCACCAGTCTCCGGGGCGGAAGTACGCGTCCTCCCGCGCCTCGCCGCCCTGCATGTACCCCTTGGAGCACGGGGGGCGGTTGTACGGCGGGTCCGGCTCACGGCCGACTAGGAGGATCGCCCCGTCCGCGCCCGACTCCCTGAGCCATCGCGCGCAGTTGGCCGACGCCAGGCCGCCCCCCACCAGCAGGTACTGGACCTCGTGGTCAGCCACTCGGGGTCGTCGCGGCCTCGCTGAACTGCGAGGTGATCGCGTCCTCGAGGCCCGGATCGAGCACCACGAGCACCTCGTCTCCGGCTTCGATGGTGGTGTCCGGCTTGGGCACGAACCCGCCGCCATCTCGCAGGATCGAGATGATCAGGCTGCCCTCCGGCAGGGCGACGTCGCCCACCCGCCGGCCCGCCGCGGCCGAGCCGTCGGCCACCTGGAGCTCGATGATCTCCAGGCGGTCCTCGGCGAGATCGAGCAGGTGCACCAGGCCGTACTGGGGGACCTCGTGCTCGATCAGGCGGAGGATGAGGTCGGTGGCGGAGACCGCCGGCTGGATACCCAGCAGCTTGAAGTGCTGGAGGTTGCGGGGGTTGTTGACGCGGGCGACGATTCGATCGCAGCGGTACTTCTCGTTGGCCACCTGGCAGATGAGGATGTTGTCCTCGTCGTCACCGGTGACTGCGATGACCAGGTCGGCGCGCTGAATCCCCGCGCGCTCGAGCACCCAGAGCTCGGTGGCATCGCCGTACGAGACCACGTGCTCGAGCTCCTCCTCCACGGTCAGATAGCGGCCGCGATCGTGCTCGAGCAGGGTCACCTCGTGATCCTTGGCGATGAGCTCCCGGGCGAGGTTCCAGCCGACCTTCCCGGCGCCGGCGATGATCACGTACACGACCGACCCTCCCGCGCCCGGTCAGGCTTGCGCCGAGCCCGTCTCACCCCGCGACCACCGCCTGCTCGAGCATGTCGATCGCGACCGCCGTGGGGCACACCGTCTGCAGGCCCTGCTCGCTGTACCACTCGGCCCGCAGCGGGTCCAGGACGCGAACGATCACCTTGGGCACGCTGAACCGGCGCTGGGCGATCTGGGAGATCACCAGGTTGGTGTTGTCCCCGTCGGTCGAGGCGATGAACACGTCCGCGCGGTCGATGCCGGCCGCCTCCAGCGCCTCGATCTCCAGCGCGGTTCCCACCGTGAACTGGCCGCCCAGGTTCTCCCAGGTGTCGTCCATCCCGATGTCCAGACGCTCGTGGGAGAGCGGATCCTCGTCCAGAACCGAGACCCCGTGGCCCTCCCGCAACGCCCACTTCGCGACCGTCGACCCGACGCGGCCCGCGCCCACGATCAGGATGAACATGGCGGCACTCTAGCGCGGGCGCGGAGCGGCGCCGGACGCATGCGGGCGCTCTCGCCCTCCGTCCGACCGGCCGGCCTCGTCGCCGGGCGGGGCGGTGAGGATCACCCGGCACGGTGCCTTCTCCACCACGTAGCGGGTCACCTCGCTGAGGTAGTTCTCCAGCCGGCCGACGCCCCCCAGGACCGCGCCTCCGCGGATCCGGGACGGCTCCTCGGCCCCGAGCACGATCACCTCGACGCCTCGACGGCGCGCCTCCTCGACGATCGCCTGGCCGGCTCGCCGTGCCCGCACCGTCGCGGTGGCCACCTCGACGCCCTCGTACTCCTCCCCCACCTCCTTGGCGTGCGCCAGCGCCCGGCGCGCCTCGGCGAGGCGTCCCTCCGGCAGCGAGGCGTCCAGGGGCAGCGCCAGCGGCACCTCGAAGATCCACAGTGCCTCGATCATCGCGCCCGCGCGTCCCTCGTCCTCCCGCTCCTCCCCGGCCAGGCGCCCCGCCGTCTGGACGATGTCGTCATCCAGCGGCGTGCCCAGCAGCGGCACCAGGATCGACCCGTACTCGGCGGCGGCCGGCTCGCGCGCGAGGGCCCCGGCCGGGATGGTCACCCGGCGCAGGAGCGGCTTGCCGCCCCTGACGCGGTAGATCACGTAGAGCGCCAGCCCGAAGGCCATCCACAGCAGCCCCACCGTCCGGGCGGGGCTGTGCAGGACGATCACGCTGAGGAAACCGGCTCCCGACAGGAGGGCTCCGATCACCGCGGGGAGCGGCAGGTCCGAACCACCGATCCGGACCGACCAGGGCATCACGTACGGGCGGTCGCGCTCGGTCTCGCGGTAGCGCAGGACGCAGACCGCGACGTGGGCGATGGTGAAGGTGAGCATCCCGCCGAAGGCGTAGATGCCGACCAGGAAGTCGAGGTCGCCGACCACCACCAGGGCGCCGGCCAGCGCGGCCGCCACCACGATCAGCACCCACGGCGTCGAGCGCCGAGGGTGGAGCCTCCCCACCGCGCTGGGCACCTGGCGGTTGGTGGCCAGCGAATAGCCCAGGCGCGCCAGCCCGAGCATCGCCGAGTTGGCGCCGGCGACCAGGATGAGCGCCCCGATCGCGCCGACGAGGTAGCGCAGCCCGGTCGACAGCGCCGAGCCGGGGTCGAGCGCTCCGACCACCCCCAGCAGCGGCGCGTTCATGTGCTCGGTGCCCAGCGGGGTCAGCCCCCCCACCACCGGGAGGGCGCTCAGGGCCACCAGCGCCACGCCGACGTAGAGCACCATCACGGTGGCGATCCGGGCCGCGACCAGCCGCCTCAGGCCTCGGCGCCCGATCGCCACCTCGCCGGCGAGTCCGGAGGAGGCGTCCAGGCCGCTCGACGCCGCGGTGGCGGTGATCGCCAGGGCGAACACGATGCCGCCCCAGGTGGGCGAGCTGCCCAGGACGATGGACCCGGTCAGCGCCCCCGGTCTGAACACCAGGATGAGGCCTAGACCCACGATCACCACCTGCAGGGCGAGATCCGCGACGGTGAGCCCGATCAGCCGCCGGATGCGCCGCGCCGACAGGCCGGCCACGTTGGCCGCCGCCACCGCGACGACCAGCAGGAGCGCGGCCCAGTGCTCGAACGGACCGCCGTGGAGCCCTCCCCAGAAGGCGCTCAGGTAGTTGGCCGCGGACAGCGTGGTGAGCGCGATCAGGATGACGAAGTCGAGCATGATCGCCCAGCCGGCGACGAAGCTCCACAGCTCGTTGAACGCGTATCGGGCGAAGACGGTCGCGCCCGCACGCTCCTGGTGAAGCGACGCGCCCTCCACGTAGGTCATCACCGTCACCACGAAGAACAGGGCGGCGGCGAAGAAGACCAGTGGGGTCAGCCCCAGCGCATAGGCGGCGATCGCGCCCAGCGACCAGTACAGCGCGCTGGCCAGCGTGGTGTAGAGGACCGCGAACAGCGCCGGCGACCCCACGCCGCGCACCAGGGCGGCGTCGGCGGCGCGCATGGCGGGGCGCGCGCCGGCGACCGGTCCGGCCCTGCGACCGCCTGCGGCGGCGTCAGCCACCGGGGGTGCGGGCTTGGAGGTACAGGCGGGCGCCGCCGGCGGCCACGAACAGGACTCCGATCAACAGCCTGCCGGCGAGTGGGCCGCCGCCGTGCGCCAGCGTCTGCGCGACCAGCACCAGGCCGATGGCCACCATGGCCAGGGACAGGACGCGCGTGGCGACCCGGTGGGCGCGGCGCGGCGGGGGCATCCGGCGGAAGCTTAGGTGCCCGACAGGGCGGCGGCTCGGCCGGGCTCGGCGCCGTCGGCGGGCGGCGACTCGACGATCACCCGGCACGGCCGCTCGGCCAGCACCGTCTCGAGCGACTTGGGGAACAGCGGCCCGGCGCTGGGCCGGCGGCGCAGCGGCAAGACGATCGCCCGCGCCCGCATCTCCCGCGCCTCGTCGACGATCAGCCGCCCGATGCCCCCGGGCCGGACCTTCTCCCAGTGACCGGACACCCGGCGCCCCCCCTGCAGCCTGGCCTGCTCGATGACCTCGCCGGCGGCGAGCTCCTGCGCCGGCATGGCGGCGCCAATCGGGCTGCTGTTGGGCACGACGATGGTCACCAGCACGTGGACGCCGCGGCGCCGGCGTGCCGCCAGCTTGACCGCGGTGGCCACCGCCTCCGGGACATAGCCCTTCTCGTCGAAGACCACCAGGATCGAGTCGTACTCGGCCTCGTGGTCGACCGCCGGCGCGGGCACCGCGACCTTGGTGGTCGTCCACAGGTCGAGCCCCTGGCGCCGGCGGTACACGACGTAGACCAGCCCTCCGATGAGCAGCCATCCCATGCCCGCGGCGGCGACATCCAGGTGCAGGGCGGTGACGGTGACGAACGCGGCCGCGGTCCCGAAGCCACCGACCAGCGCGAAGACCGGGAGCTCTCGGCCCGCGATCCGCAGCCTCCCGGGTCCCCGGTAGGGCCGCTCGCGTCCCGGGTCGGTCACCCGCAGGCGAATGACCGCAGCGTGGGCGACGGTGAACGACAGCATCGCCCCGAAGGCGTACATGTTGCCCAGGAAGTCCGCCTGACCGGGAATCAGCGTGATGCAGGCGACGGCGCCGAACACGATGATCCCGATCCAGGGAGTGCGATACCGCGGGTGCAGCTGGCGCAGCCGGTCGGGCAGCTGGCGGTGCAGGCCCATCGAGTACACCAGCCGCGACACCCCGATGATCCCGGCGTTGGTGGCGATGAACAGGATGGTGGCCGCGAGCAGGCCCACGTAGATCTCCGCCGCCGGCTGGAGGTCCCCCAGCTGCAGGTGCTTGACCACGCCGAGCACCGGGTCACCGGCGAACCCGCCCTGCTCCTCGCTCACGCCGAGCAGCGTCTGGCAGGTGCCCTGGCTGCAGTGCACCGGCAGGGCCGAGAGCGCGACCGCCGGCAGGGTGGCGTAGATGGCGAAGACGGCCAGGCGGACCCGGCTGATGGCGGCCGGGATGGTCCGAGGCGGATCGGTGGCCTCCTCGGCCATGTTCGAGATGGTCTCTATGCCGGTGTAGGCGATCATCCCGATCGGGATCGCCAGCAGGAAGTCCTTCCAGGTCGGCACGACGCCCAGCTGCACGTTGGCCACCAGGGTGCTCGGCGAGAGCACCAGCACCACGCCGACGATGACCAGCGCCAGCTGGGTGACGAAGTCGGTGACCGCCAGGAAGATGTTCAGCCCGGCCGACTCCCGGATGCCGACCACGTTGATCGCCGACAGCAGGACGATCACCACGATCCCGAAGACGATGTCCCCGGGGCTGTGGCGCAGCGCGTCCCAGACCAGGCCGCCCAGGTAGTGCGGGACGAAGAACGCCGAGATGGAGACCGTGATGATGTAGTTGAGCATCTGGCCCCACGCGGCGAAGAAGGACCAGAATTCGTTGAACGCGCGCCGGGCAAAGCTCGAGGACCCGCCGGCCTCGGGGAACATCGCGGTCGCCTCGGCGTAGGTGGCGGCGGTGCAGAAGAAGAAGATCCCGGTGATCACGAAGACCAGCGGGGTCAGGCCCAGGGCGAAGGACGCCACCAGGCCGAGGGCGTAGTAGATCGACGACCCGACGTTCCCGTACGCGGTCGAGAACAGCGCGTTGACCCCCAGCACCCGCTGGAGACCGGGAAGGCGTCGCTCAGCCATGCTCCGGCGAAATCCTACGGCGGCGGGCAGCCGGCCCCGTCACGGCGAGGCGAGGCTCCCCGCTCGCCCCGGGGGCGCCTCAGGCGATCAGCGGGATGATCAGGATCGCCACGATGTTGGCGACCTTGATCATGGGGTTGATGGCGGGGCCCGCGGTGTCCTTGTAGGGATCCCCGACGGTGTCGCCGGTCACCGCCGCGGCGTGGGCCTCGGACCCCTTGCCCCCGAACGCGCCGTCCTCGATCAGCTTCTTGGCGTTGTCCCAGGCCCCCCCGCCCGAGGTCATCGAGACCGCCACGAACAGCCCCACCACGATGACCCCGATCAGCAGCCCTCCCAGCGCCCGGTAGGAGATCAGGCCCACCACGACCGTGACGCCGATCGGGATCAGCGACGGCAGGATCATCTCGCGCTGGGCGGCCCGGGTGACCAGGTCCACGCAGGTGGCGTACTCCGGGCGCTCGGTCCCCTCCATGATCCCGGGCTTCTCCCGGAACTGACGGCGGACCTCCTCGACCACCGCGCCGCCGGCGCGTCCCACCGCCTCCATGGCCAGCGAGACGAACATGTAGACCATCAGCCCGCCCAGCAGCAGCCCGATCAGCACCGCTGGCTGGTCGAGGGCGAACGTCAGGACCGGCTGGTGCAGCTCGTTGGCCAGCTCGGCCTTGAAGGCCGCGAACAGGACCAGTGCGGCCAGCGCCGCGGAGCCGATCGCGTACCCCTTGGTGACCGCCTTGGTGGTGTTGCCCACCGCGTCGAGGGGATCGGTGACGTCGCGGACCTCCTCGGGGAGCTCGGCCATCTCGGCAATCCCGCCGGCGTTGTCGGTGACCGGGCCGAACGCGTCCAGGGCCACGATCATGCCGCACAGCGACAGCTGGGCCATCACGGCGACCCCGATGCCGTAGATGCCCGCCAGCTGGCTGGCGGCGTAGATGCCGGCCGCGATCACCAGCGCGGGGGCCGCGGTGGACTGAAAGCCCTGCGCCAGCCCCTGGATGATGTTGGTGGCGTGGCCGGTCTCCGAGGCGCGGGCCGTCTTGCGGACCGGCGAGAAGCGGGTCGAGGTGTAGTAGTCGGTGATCGCGAACAGCGCCGCGGTCACCGCGATGCCGATCAGCGAGCACAGGTAGATGCGGCCGACCCCAGGGGTGTTGAGGTGGGTCTGGACCGTCTTGTAGTCGAGGCTGTTCATCACGAACCGGGTGATCGGGTAGAACGCGGCGGCGGCCAGGAGCCCGGACAGGATCAGGCCCTGGTAGAGCGCACGCTCGACGTTTCCGGAGCGCGAACGGACCGCGAACGTGCCGACGACGCAGGCCAGGATGGACGCCGCGCCCAGCAGCAGCGGATAGACCGCGACCTGCGGCTGGTTGTTGAAGGTCAGCACGCCAAGCAGCATCACCGCCACCGCCGTCACCGCGTAGGTCTCGAACAGGTCGGCCGCCATCCCGGCGCAGTCGCCGACGTTGTCGCCGACGTTGTCGGCGATGACCGCGGGGTTGCGCGGGTCGTCCTCTGGGATGCCGGCCTCGATCTTTCCGACCAAGTCGGCGCCCACGTCGGCGCCCTTGGTGAAGATCCCGCCGCCGAGCCGGGCGAACACCGAGATCAGCGAGCCCCCGAAGCCCAGGCCGACCAGCGCGTCGATCGCCGCCTTGGGCGAGTGCCCCAGGAACCCGGTCAGGATGCCGTAGTAGCCGGCCACCCCGATCAGCGCCAGCCCCACCACGAGCAGGCCGGTCACCGCGCCGCTGCGGAAGGCGACCGCGAGCGCCGGCGGCACGCCGCCCCGGGCGGCCTCGGCCACCCGCGAGTTGGCGCGCACCGACATGTTCATGCCGATGTAGCCCGCCGCCGCCGAGGCGATGCCGCCGATCGCGAAGCCGATCGCCACATAGATGTTCTGGACGAAGATCAGGGCGATCGCCAGCACCAGCCCGACCAGGCCGATCGTCCGGTACTGGCGGTTCAGGTAGGCGCCGGCGCCCTCCTGCACCGCGGCCGAGATGCCGCGCATCGTCTCGTTTCCGGGCGAGAGCGCGAGCAGCGCGCGTGACGTCGTGGCGCCGTAGACCAGCGCGGCGCCGGCGGCCGCGAGCGCCAGGATGACCCCGTATTGGGTCAGGAAGTCACTCAAGGACTAGTCCTCCGAAGTCTGGTTCCGAGCGGCGGGCGGGGCGGCCCGCACTGTGAGCGCCGACCACGACCGTCGCGGGCCGCTGCCGGCGCTAGAGCGGGCGGGAGTCTATCGGTCCGTCCGAGGCCGGCGCTCAGCGCCCCGGGACCCAGAGGCGCCCGCTCGACTCCGCGGGCCCGGGGTCCTGCGCCGGTCGGTCGGCCGGGGCCTGCTCGGGGGGCGGCGTGCCCGCGTCCTGGGCGGACGCCTTGCCCGTCTCCTGGGCGGGCGCCTTCCCCGTCTCCTGGGCAGCCGCCTCACCGGACGCCGGCGGGGCGGCGCCCCGCAGGCGGGCGTACGCGAGCTGCAGCTGCGCCAGCGCGTCTCGCAGGTCCCGGGTGGTGGAGGGGTCGCGCCCCCGGTCGAGGATCGGCAGCAGCGCCTGGACCGCCTCGATGGCCGACTCGACCTGCCCGGGGTCCACCTCGCCGGTGTCGGCGCCGGCCAGGCCGGCCCGGCGGGCGCCCAGGTTGAGGAGCGAGACCACGCTCTGGGCCAGGACGTCGTCGACCCGCAGCCGCTTGAGCTCGGCCTCGAGCTGGGCGCGCAGCTCCTCCTCGGTTGGCGGCCTCCCGCCGGTCGGGCCCTCGGTCTGCTGGTTCATGCCACCACCTCCTGCGCATAGGTCTCGCGGGTCTCGCGCACGCTGGCGGAGTACACCTCATCCATGGTGGCACCCGCCTCGATCATCCGTCGCTGTCGCTGGGCGCCGTTGAGCTCGGGAAGCATCGGGTCGATTCCCAGCTCCGCGCGCACCGGCGCCGACCATTCGAGCAGCCGAGCCACCGTCTCGGCGGCAGGCTGCTCCTCCCCGCGGTCCAGGTCGATCATGTTGCCGTCCAGGCCATGACGGATCGCCCGCCAGAGGTTCTCCTCGATCAGATGCCCGGGCGGGTCGGCGAACGGGATCCCCTCCTCCTCGTCACGTGCGGCCTGGGCCGCGCACGCCACCATGAGCCCCGCCACCGCCTCGGACTCCGTCGCGGTCATCTGGGCGTCGCAGATCCGGATCTCCACCGTGCCGAAGCGGACGTGCGGGCGCACCGACCACCACACCTGGGTGTACTCGACGACCGAGCGGGTCCTGAACAGTAGGTCCAGGTAGGCGGCGTAGGCCGCCCAGCCGCCGAACGGGTCGGGCACGCCGCAGCGCGGGAAGTTGCGGGTGAAGGCCTGCGTCCGGGCGCTGTGCAGCCCGGAGTCACGGGCGTCGAGGTAGGGCGAGTTGGCGGATACGGCCAGCAGCACGGGCAGCACCGGGCGCAGCCGATCGCACACCCGGACCACCCGGTCGGCGCCGCGCACGCCGACGTGCACGTGCAGCGAGAACGTGTTGTTGCGCCAGGCGACATAGCGCAGCTCCCGGTCGAGCCGGCGGTAGTGCTCGGTGTCGATGATCCGCTGCTCGCGATAGTCCGAGAACGGGTGGCTCCCGGTGGCCCCCAGCGCCACCCCCCGCGCCGTGGCCAGCGCGAACAGCCGGCGCCGCCGGTCGCGCTGGCGGGCGACCGCGTCGTGGAAGTCCAGGCCCCGCCCCGAGCGGATCTCGAGCTCGGACGCGATCAGCTCGCCGGCGATGGACTCCGCCAGCACCGGGTCGACGGCGGCCGCGTCGCGCAGCTCCTCGAACCGCGGCGCCAACCCCAGGGTTACGGGGTCCAGGAGGGCGAACTCCTCCTCGAGGCCGACCGTGAAGTCGCTGGAGGCCTCGAAGACGTCGCGCGCGTTGTCGAGGTCGATGCTCACCGGGGGGCCCGCGGGGCGGGTCAGGTCGAAGGGCTAGGTCAGGTAGAAGTACAGCGCGTACAGCAGGTCGACCGCGGGGCTGGAGGTGTGGACCGTCACCTCCGGCGGGACCGCCAGCAGCGCCTCCGAGTAGTTGAAGATGATCTTCACCCCCGCGTCGACCAGCTGGTCGGCGAGGTCCTGGGCCACCGTCGCCGGCACCGCCAGGACCGCCACCACGATCTCCTCGTCGTCCACCACGCCGGCCGCCTCGCTGGTGTGGCGGACCGTGTGCGGCCCGGCCTGGGTGCCCACCTTCCCCGAGTCGTTGTCGAACACCGCCACGACCCGGAAGCCGTGGTCGGCGAAGATGTCCGACGAGGCGATCGCCGTGCCGAGGTGTCCGGCGCCGAACAGCGCGATGTTGTGCTGGCCGGACGTGCGCAGGATCTTCCGGATCTGGGAGACCAGCGACTCGACGTTGTAGCCGACCCCGCGCTTGCCGAACTTTCCGAACCCGGACAGGTCGCGGCGGATCTGGGTCGAGTTGACATGGGTGTAGTCGGAGAGCTCCTGGGAGGAGATGGTCTCCTTGCCCATCTTGCGGGCCTGGGTGAGGACCTGGAGGTAGCGCGACAGCCGAGCGGCCACGCCGAGGGACAGCCGGTCGACCGCCGGCTCCGCCGCTCGCGGCGCCTCCGTGCGGTAGGCGAGGTCACCGGCGCTCATGGCAGATCCACTCTACCGAGCCGTCGTCGCAGCTCGGCCTCGTCGACGAACAGGTCGAACGCCTCCTCCCCGTCGATGACCACGACCGGGATCCGCTCGAGATAGGCCCGGTGCAGAGCGTCGTCGGTGGTGATGTCGCGCTCGACCAGCTCGAAGCCGTGGTCGCGCCGCACCCGTTCCAGCACCTCCCGCGCGGCATCGCACAGGTGGCAGTCCGGCTTGCCGTAGAGCGTGACCAGCGCGACCCCGGCGGCCGGGCTCACAGCCCCTGCTCGCCGGTCGCGTAGACGTCGAGGTCTAGGTAGTCGGGGTGGGTCAACGGCTCGACGTACCGCGCGGCGCTGCCGATCATGGCGGCGTTGTCGGTGCACAGCTCGGGCGCAGGGACCGCCACCTCATCGGCCAGGTCGGCGACCCGCGCCCGCAGGGCCGAGTTGGCGGCCACGCCACCGCCGAGGGCCAGGCGGTGGTGCCCGGTGGACGCCAGGCCGCGCTCGACCCGAAGGGCCAGGGCCTCGACGATCGCCTCCTGGTAGGCGGCGGCGAGATCCGCCCGCCGCCGCTGCGCCTCGGCCTGCGCCAGCTCGCGCAGGCGGTACAGCAGCGCGGTCTTGATGCCGGCGAACGAGAAATCGAGTCCGGCCACACCGGCGGCGACCGGGAAGTCGAACGCGCGGGGATCGCCTTGCGCCGCCAGGCGCTCCAGCGCCGGCCCGCCCGGGTACGGCAGGCCGAGCAGCCGCGCGCCCTTGTCGAACGCCTCGCCGGCGGCGTCGTCGAGCGTACGTCCCAGCACCTCGAAGCGCTCCGGCGACCGCACATCGGCCAGCAGGGTGTGGCCGCCCGAGGCGATCAGGCACAGGAACGGCGGCTCGAAGCGCAGCGGCTCCAGGAAGTTCGCCGCGACGTGCCCGTGGAGGTGGTCCACCGGCGCCAGCGGCAGGCGCCGGGCGGCGGCCAGCGACTTGGCGGTCTGGGCGCCGACCAGCAGCGCCCCGATCAGCCCGGGACCACGGGTCACCGCGATCAGGTCGGCGTCGGACAGCTTGGCGTCGGCGCGGGCCAGCGCGTCTTCGACCACCGCGTTGACCAGCTCGACGTGGTGTCGCGAGGCGACCTCCGGGACGACCCCACCGTAACGGTCGTGCACCCCCTGCGAGGAGATGACGTTCGACCGCACCCCGCCGTCGGGCTCGACCACCGCGGCGCAGGTGTCGTCGCAGCTCGTCTCCAGCGCGAGGATCACGCCATGACGGCCGGCGGACCGGCCGTCATCCGTGCGCTCGGCGGCGGGCCAGCGGCCCACCCGGCAGGCCCGCACGCCGGCGACCGCCCTTCTCGCGGCCGTCCACGCTGGCGGCGGTTCGCCACATGATCACCGCGTCCTCGCCGTTGTCCTGGTAGTACCGCCGCCGCATGCCCGCCGAGCGGAACCCGAAGCGCTCGTAGAGCTCGATCGCCGGACGGTTGGAGGCCCGGACCTCGAGGGTGAACTGGGCGCTCGGGTCCCCCACGCGCTCGAACAGCTCCCCCAGCAGCGTGGTGGCGGTTCCGCGGCGCTGACGGTCGGGATCGATCGCGATGTTCATGATGTGCCAGACGCGGTCGTAGCGCGAGCACACCAGGTAGCCGATCAGCCGACCGTGCTCCACCGCGGCCAGGCAGACGCCCGAGGGCTTGGACAGCTCCAGCACGAACATCGCCAGCGACCACGGAGTGGGGAACGCCCGCCGCTCGATGGCGATCACCTGCGGGAGGTCGGAGTAGGTGAGGCGCCGTATCTCCGGGATCTGCGTGACGGTGTCGGTGGCGGCCATGGGCTATGCGCGGCGGCGGGCGATCTCCGCGTCCGGGAGTCGCAGGTACTCGGGCAGGACCGCCTCTCGCGCGCCCGGCTCCGCCGCGCGGGCCAGCCGGCACATCGGCGCCGCGCTGACCCGGTGGATCGGATCGTCGTCCGGCGGGATGGCGGCCCCGGCCGGCTCGATTTCGTGCCGGAATCGTAGCGTCCCCTCCCCGATGGCCAGAACGGGCCGGGGCAGCCCGGCGGCCGCCCGCGCCAGCGCCGCGGGCGCCAGCGCCGCGGGCGCCAGCAGCTCCTCGCCGTCCCGCCAGGCGGCGGCGAACGCCTCGCCCCGACGGGCGTCCAGCACCGCCAGCCGGGCCCCGCGTCCCTCGCGCTCGGCGGCCCCCTCGGCCAGCGCCCGCAGGGTTGAGACGCCGACCAGCTGCGCTCCATGGGCCTGGGCCAGGGCGCGCGCGGTCGCCACCCCGATCCGCAGCCCGGTGTAGGAGCCGGGGCCGGTCCCGACCGCCAGCCGCCCCACGTCGTCGAGCGCGACGCCCGCCGCCGCCAACGTCTCCTCGATGAGCCCCAGCAGGCGGCTGGCATGCCCGGGGCGCTCGCCGGCGGCCGGGTCGTGGCGGGCCTCGAACACCGCGCAGTCGCCGCGGTCCAGGGCCACCGCGGTGGCGGCGGTGGCGGTGTCCATGGCCAGGATGGTCACGCCAGCGTGACCCGCCGGCGGTCGCCGCCCCGGTGCTCGAGGTGCACGCGCGCGGTCACCGGGCCGACACCGGGGTCCCCCCGCTCGGGCCATTCCACGAAGACCACCGAATCACCCGAGAGGTACTCGTCGAGCAGGGCCGGATCCTCGTCCTCGGGATGCTCGACGCGGTAGAGGTCGAGATGCGAGACCGCCACTCGCCCGCGGTAGCGCTGGCCGATGTTGAAGGTGGGGCTGGTCACCGCGCCGGCCACCCCCAGCGCCCGGCAGGCCCCCCGGACGAACGTGGTCTTCCCGGAGCCGAGCTCGCCGGCAACCAGCACGACATCGCCGGGACGCAGGCGCCCGGCCAGCTCGGCACCCACCGCCTCGGTCTCGGCCGGGCTCTCGGTGTCGGCCACGGTCGGGGCCCGGTCGTCAACCAACCGGGGAGCGCGGGCGCGGGCGCGGGCCGGTCACCATCGGGGCGGCCCACTCTAGCGGCCGGGTGGCCTGCGCCGGGGGCGGTCCCACCGGGCCCCCGCGTCCGGCCGGTAGGTTGTCGAGCCCTGGATGCTGGCCGACGACCTGCTTGAGCTGCTGGGCGAGCGGGTCCCCAACGACCACGCGCGGCAGGTCGTCGCGGAGTGGTACGTGGGAGAGTGGTATCGGCGCCTCCGGCGCCGGACGGGTCCGGCGCGGGTCCTCGACCTGGGCTGCGGCGGGGGCGACTCGGTGGACGTCTTCCGGCGGTTCGACCCGCAGGTGAGATGGATGGGCCTCGACCTGCCCGCTTCCCCGGAGGTCGCCGCCCGCGCACGGAGCGATGCCGAGTTCGCCACCTTCGACGGCGAGCGCATCCCGTTTCAGGACGGCGAGTTCGAGCTGGTCTTCTGCAAGCAGGTCCTCGAGCACGTCCGGCGCCCCGCGCCCCTGATGCAAGAGGTGACCAGGGTGCTCGAGCCCGGCGGGCATCTGGCCGGCTCCACCTCCCAGCTGGAGCCCTACCACTCGTTCAGCGTGGGCAACTTCACCCCGTACGGCGTGGCCCTGCTGTTCGAGGACGCCGGCCTGGAGGTGGTCGAGTTCAGGCCCAACATCGATGGCCTCGCCCTCGTCGTCCAGCGGGGCATGGGGATGCACCCGTTCTTCTACCGGTGGTGGGCGCGCGAGTCCCCGCTCAATCGCCTCATCGGGATGTTCGGCCGCGTGGGTCGGCTCGACCGGCGCTCGGTCAACGCGATCAAGCTCCTGCTCTGCGGCCAGTTCTGCTTCCTGGCGCGCAAGCCGAACGGCGCTGCGGTGATGCCGCCCGTCCGGCCTTGACCGGTACCCGCCGGCTCAGAACAGTCCGAGCTGGCGGGAGGGATCGTCTGGCGCCGCCCCGACGGCCACCGGTTCCTCCTCCGGCTCCGGCGGCTCGGGCGGCTGCTCGACCGGCTGCTCCAGCAGGCTGGGTATGCGGGCGAAGTCCTCGCGCAGGGTCTCCAGCGTGGAGGGCGTGTACAGGGCCGCGGC
>DATFPO010000153.1:0-9002 GCA_035264745.1 Solirubrobacteraceae bacterium
GGTCGCGCGTCGTGCCCTGGCCCGCGGCGGGTCCGAGGCGCTGGTCGGCTCGGCGGGCGTGGTGCGCAGCTGGGAGGGCGCGACCGGGCAGGTATTCGCCAGCGGGGCGCTGTGGGGCGCCCGGCTGGGGTGGGCGCACGAGGACGGCCCGCTGCGGCCCGGTGACCATGTGGTGATCGAGCGCGTGAACGGGCTTACCCTGTCGGTGCGAAAGGCCGAGGAGTGGGAGGTGTCCTGATGGAGGCGCTGGCCACGCTGGTGATCGTGCTGGGCATCGTCACGCTGGTGCTGGCCG
Organism: Solirubrobacteraceae bacterium; assembly: GCA_035264745.1. Taxonomy (GTDB): domain Bacteria; phylum Actinomycetota; class Thermoleophilia; order Solirubrobacterales; family Solirubrobacteraceae; genus DATAEY01. Next base: position 296 of record DATFPO010000153.1, read on the forward strand.
GCGCTTCCGTGCGCGTGCTGCGCGAGTACGAGCGCGCGGTCATCTTCCGTCTGGGCCGGCTCATCGACCAGAAGGGGCCGGGCCTCATCCTGCTGATTCCGGCGATCGACCGCATGGTCCGCGTCCAGCTGCGCACCGTGACGCTGAACATCCCTCCCCAGGAGGTGATCACACGCGACAACGTCCCGGCGCGGGTGAACGCCGTGGCCTACTTCCGCGTCGTGGATCCGAGCAACTCGGTGATCGCGATCGAGGACCATCTGGCCGCGACCTCGCAGATCGCCCAGACCACGCTGCGCTCGGTCCTGGGAAAGGCGGAGCTCGACACGCTGCTGGCCGAGCGGGAACGGCTCAACGCCGACCTGCAGCAGATAATCGACGAGCAGACGGAGCCCTGGGGCATCAAGGTGACCACGGTGGAGATCAAGGACGTCGAGATCCCCGCCACCATGCAGAGGGCGATGGCCCGCCAGGCCGAGGCCGAGCGCGAGCGCCGGGCCAAGATCATCAACGCCGAGGGTGAGTTTCAGGCCGCCGCCAAGCTGTCCGATGCCGCCGACGTCATCAGCCGCAATCCGACCACGATCCAGCTGCGCTACCTGCAGACGCTGTTGGAGGTGGGCAACAGCCAGAGCTCGACCATCGTGTTCCCGCTTCCTCTGGATCTGGTCAAGCCGCTCCTGGAGGCGGGCGGGGGGGACGCCGGCGGGCGCGGCCAGGGCGGCGACCTGCGCGAGATCGAGCGCAAGCGCGCCGAGGCCGAGGCCCAGGCCGAGGCGGCCACCGCCCATGGCCAGCAGCTGTCTGGCGGCGACCAGGAGCCGGAGAGCCAGCGGGAGCTGCCGCCCTCGGGGCGTTAGCCGCGCACGCCGACCGGACCGGGCGGCGTAGACACGCTAGGCATGACCGTCGAGCACCCGCTCCTCGCCGGTGTAGACGTTGACCCGGCCCTGGCGCGCGAAGCCGCACAGGGTCATGCCCCGGTCCGCCGCCAGGGACACCGCCAGCGAGGTCGGGGCCCCCACCCCGACGAGCACCGGCGCCCCGGCCACCGCCGCCTTCTGGACCAGCTCGAACGACAGCCGGCCGGACACGCAGAGCAGGCGCCCCGAGAGGGGCAGCGCGTCGTCGAGCAGCATCCGACCGACGACCTTGTCCATCGCGTTGTGGCGGCCGACGTCCTCGCGGGCCAGCAGCAGCCGGCCCTCGGCGTCGAACAGCCCGGTGGCGTGCAGACCGCCGGTGCGCTCGTACCCCGGCTGGCGTAGGCGCTCGGGCAGCCCGGCCAGCAGCCGGCGCGGCACCCGTGGGCCCCGGGGCGCCGCGGGGGCCTGGACCGCCACCTCCTCCAGGGCGCCCTTTCCACACACCCCGCACGACGAGGTCGTGTAGAACCGGCGCGCCCCGGCGTCGCGCCGCAGCGGCCCGGCGACCACCACGCGGTTGGCCGCCAGCGCAGGGTCGGCCACGAAGCCGGGGGCGGCGTCGATCAGGCCCTCGCCGTAGAGGAAGCCCGCGGCCAGCTCCTCGTCGTGGCCGGGCGTGCGCATGGTGACCGCCAACGGGCGCCCGTCGACGGCGATCTCCAGGGGCTCCTCGACCGCCACTTCGTCGGGCACGCCGTCGTGGACCACCGCCGCGTGCATGCCCTGTACCCGCACCTCGGACATCGGTGCTGAGGCTACGCGACCGCGTTCGCCGGCCGCCGGCGAAGCCGCCCGACGGCCGAGGGGACCCACCACAGGGCCAGGCCCACCGCCAGGGCCACGGCCAGGTTGACCACGATGCCGACGATGCCGATCAGCAGCGCGATGCACCACGCGCGCGACCCGGCCAGGTCGCGCAGCAGGGCGATGTGCAGCAGGCCCGCGGCGGTCAGCATCCCGGCCAGGATCGGCAGGGGGAAGGCGGCCAGCAGGGCGGTCAGCCCGGCTCCGACCGAGAAGGCCACGACGACCAGGGCGCTGCCCATCGCCAGCGGGGCGCCGCCGGTGCGCGCGCCGAAGGCCCGGTGGGCGGTCATCCCCCCGGCGCCGTGGCACACGGGCATCCCGGCGATGGCGCCGGAGAGCAGGTTCGCGACCCCCAGGCTGGTGGCCAGCCGCCCCGGCCGGACTCGCCGGGCCGCCTCGCCGAAGTACGACCGGGCCGCGTCGCTGGTGGCGATGCACGAGTTGGCGAAGGTGAGCGGCAGCTGGGGGATCACCAGCATGACGAAGGCGGTCCAGAGCGTCGCCGGGTGCAGCGAAGGCACCGGGAGCGGCGAGGGGCCGAGCTTCAGCTCCGCGCCGACTCGGGCCACGGCGATGGTCACCCCGGCGCCCACCAGGAGCAGGCTGACCAGGCGACGGCGGAAGGTCAGGGCGACCAGCGCCGTGGCCAGCCCGAGCCAGACCAGCGTTCCGGTGTCGCCGGCGTGATCGGCAAAGCTCGACGGCGGGTCGTGCACCAGGCCCCAGGCGATCGTCAGGAACAGGAGGCCGACGGTCAACTGCACTCCGCGGATCAGCGGCCTGGGGAAGGCCCGGGCGGCCAGGTCGATCAGGCCGGCCCGGCCGAGGGCCAGGAAGACGACGCCCATCAGCAGGGCACCGGCGGCGATCACGTCGGATCCCAGTCCCTTGGCGATCGCCACCGCGCCGAACGCCTTCAGCGGCTGGACCGGGACCGGCAGCCGGTAGGCGGCGGCCGCGATCAGGTAGAGCACGCCGGCGGGCAGGAGCACCGCCGTGGGGGCGAGGTGGTTGCCCACGATCAGGGCGGTGGCGATGGGGACCAGCACACCGACGTCGCCCACGGCGCCGGCCAGCTCGTGCCGGTCGAGTCGGATCCCGCCCGGCCGCCGAGATGCCTCGACCGTCACGCCGGGTCGGCGCGTCCGATCATCACCGACGTCGCCTTCACCGTGGCGGTGGCCGGGGCACCCTCCACCAGTCCCAGCTCCTCGACGGCGTCGCGGGTGATCGCGGCGGTGATCAGGAAGTCCCCGGCCTCCAGCTCGACCAGCGCCATCACGCCGTCGGCCTCGACCGAGCGCACGACGCCGGCGAATCGATTGCGAGCCGAGAGCCGGTCGCCGGCGCGGTGGCGTCGGGGCGCCCGGCGCAGCCGCTCGACCTCGCGGGCCGGGACCCGCCGCCGGTTGCGCTCGTCACGCCTGGTGCGCAGCCTGCCCGCCCGATCCCAGCGGCGCAGCGTGTCGACGCTCACGCCGAGCGCGCGGGCGGCTTCGCCGAGACTGAGGTCGGGCATCTGCCTAAGCATCGCATAGGCAGGGCCGCCGGGGTCAGTGGTGGTGCGCCCGCGCGTGGGGCTGGCGGCCGGCCAGCAGCTCCAGCGCGTGGGCCAGCGCGGGCTCCAGTCCCTCGGCGGTCTGGCTGACGCTGACCGGGCTGCCCGGGAAGTTCACGATCAGCGTCCGACCCCGAACGCCGGCGGCGGCCCGGGAGAGCATCCAGTACCGGGTGTGCGGCCGGGAGGCGGCGCGCATCGCCTCGGGGATCCCGGGAGCCTCACGGTCGAGCACCGCCCGGGTGGCCTCCGGCGTCTGGTCGGTCGGGGCAAACCCGGTCCCGCCGCTGGTCAGCACCAGCGCGCAGCCCTCGCCGTCGGCCCAATGGCGCAGGCGCTGGGCGATGCGATCGCGATCGTCGGGCAGCACCTCGGAATCCACGCTGTCCGCGCCCAGCTGCCGCGCCAGGTCGCAGAGCAGCGGCCCGGAGTCGTCGTCGTGGCGGCCCGCCGACACCGACGTGCTGATCGTTATGACCGCCGCCCGCATGGGCTAGGAAGACCGCTCCCAGTCGTGTCGCCCCCCGCTCTTGGCCACCAGCTCGAGGCGCTCAACGGCGACGCCGCGCTCCAGCCCCTTGACCATGTCGTAGACGGTCAGGGCGGCGACCGCGCACGCGCACATCGCCTCCATCTCCACGCCGGTGGGGCCGACCGTCCGGGCCTCCGCCTCCAGCGTCACCGTCCCCTCCGCCGGGGCGATCTTCGCCCGGACGTCGATGAAGCTCAGCGCCAGAGGGTGGGCGAGGGGGATCAGCTCCGCCGTCCGCTTGGCCGCCTGGATGCCGGCGATGCGAGCGGTGCCGAGCACGTTTCCCTTGGGCGCGTCGCCGCGGGCCATCGCCTCGGCGGTCTCCGGCTCCATCCGCACTCGGGCGCGCGCCACCGCGCGGCGCTCGGTGCCCGGCTTGCCCCCGACGTCGACCATGCGCGCCCGCCCCGACTCGTCGAGGTGCGTGAGCTCCGGCTCGGTCATCGGGGTACCGGCGCGCCGTCGGGGCGCATTCCCCGCACCCACCGCTCGCCGTGGCGCTCGTCGACCTCGCGCTTCCAGATCGGAGCCTGCGACTTGATCTCGTCGATGGCCTCGCGCGCGCCCGCGAACGCCTCGTCGCGGTGGGCCGCCGACACGGCGACCACGACGCTGGTCTCGCCGAGCGCCACCGCGCCCACCCGGTGCTCGGCGGCAGCCGCGCTCAGCCCGTGGCGCTGCGCGCACCCGCGGAGGATGGCGGCGATCCGCTCCTCGGCCATCTCCCGGTAGGCCTCGTACTCGAGGCGGTCGACGTCCCGCGTGGTTCCCTGGAAGGTGACGATCGCGCCTGCGCCCGGCCGACCGACCAGCGCGGCCACGCGCTCGACCGACAGCGTCTCGTCGGTCACCCGGGCGTGGACCGCTCCGACACCACCGCTCACCGGCGGGATCAGCGCGACCTCGTCGCCCTCGCACAGGGTTCGGTCACCCTCGGCGTAGGCGCGGTTGACCGCCATCACCACCGGCATCCGGTCGAGGGCGTCGCCCAGCCCGTCCCGGGTGCCCAGGGCGGCCAGCGCGTCGTCCACCGTGGCGCCCTCGGAGAGCTCGAGGGCGACCGAGTCCCGGCCCGCGCGCTCGCGCAGGATCGCGAACAGCCGCACCGAGATGACCACCCGGCCATGGTAGCCGCGCGGATGCGGGCGACGGCCGCAGGCGCCGGTCAGCGCTTCACGCCGACATCCGATCCCTCGGTGGCCCGCCAGTCGCTTCGTGCCGCCCCGCCCTCGGCCGCTTCTGCGCCGCAACCACTGGCATGTCGACGGTTTGGTACCGAGGGGGGAGCGCCGGGAGGGACCACGCACTCCTGGGACTATGCGCTCCCCCCTCGCTCGCTCGCGCCCCGCGCCGGCGGGGCGGGGGCGGCCGGCGGCCGTAGGTCTCAGGCGACGTCCAGAAGCTCCACGGCCACCCGCTCGCCGGCGCTCACGTCTCCGCGCTCGCGCTCGATCAGCGCTAGCGCCTGCGCCTCGAGCATCGAGGTGAGTATGTGCGAGCCCTGTTCTCGGGTCGGTCGCACGTGCCAGCCGTCGTCGCGGGCCTCCAGGCGGCAGCGCACGGCGTGCGCGCGTCCGGGCCGCTTCGGGTAATCGGCGTCGAAGGCGGCGGTCAGCCGGGTGGCGCCCGGCTCGCGCGCCGCCAGCGCGGCCAGGGCGGGCCGGGCCAGGAGGTGGAAGGTGACCATCGCGGAGACCGGGTTCCCCGGGAGCCCGAACACCAGCGTGCGATCGCGGTAGCCGAACCAGGTGGGCTTTCCGGGGCGGAGGGCCACTCCCCAGAACTCCGGCGCGACTCCCAGCTCCTCGAGCGCCGGCTTGACGTGGTCGTGGACGCCGACCGACATCCCCCCGCAGATGACCAGGACGTCGGCCCGCAGCCCGGTTCGCAGCGCCCCGACGGTCGCGTCGTAGTCGTCCGGGACGGTCTGCAGGTCCACCACCTCGGCGCCCGCTCGGCGGGCCTGGGCTGGGACGGTATAGGCGTTGGTGTCGCGCACCTGGCCCGGCTCGAGTGATTCGCGCGGGCCGCGCAGCTCGTCTCCGGTCGTGAGCACCGCCGTCCGGGCGCGGCGCACGCACGCGACCGGGTCCGCGCCCATCGAGGCCAGCACTCCCAGCTCGGCCGGGCCGATCGGTGTCCCCCGGCGCAGGACCGTGGCCCCCGCCCTCACGTCCTCGCCGGCGCGGCGCAGGTTGCGCCCGGGCTCGACGGCGGCGCGGATCTCGATGGCTCGGTCGGACTCCGCGGTGTCCTCGAGGGGCACCACGGCGTCAGCGCCGGCGGGGACCATGGCGCCCGTGGAGATCCGGATCGCGGCTCCCGGCGACAGGTCCCGCCGTGCCGGCCGGCCGGCGCGCGACTCGTCCACCACCGGGACGCGCACCGGCCGGCTGTCCGCGCCGGCGGTGTCGGCCGCCACCACGGCGTAGCCGTCCATCGCCGAGTTGTCGAAGCCGGGCACAGGCTCGCCGGCGACCAGGTCCGTGCCCAGCACCCGGTCCAGGGCATGCTCCAGGGGGACCTCCTCGGAGTCGAGCGGCTTAGCGTGCGCCAGGACCCTGGCGCGCGCGTCCTCGAGGTCGATGAGCTCGTCCGCCACGGCCGACCCTTATACCGCGGCGCCCGCGGAGCGCGATACTCGAACGCATGGCAGGTCACCAGGCTCCGGTCCTGGCCGCGGTGCTGGCCGGAGGCCGCGGCCGCCGCATGGGCGTGCCCAAGGCCACCGTCGCGCTGGCGGGCAGGCCACTGATCGAGCGCCCTCTGCGGGCGCTGGACGCCGCCGGGCTCGAGACGGTGGTGGTGGCCAAGCCCGGCTCCGAGCTGCCGGCGCTGGAGGCCCCGGTCTGGGAGGAGCCCGAAGAGCCGGTGCATCCGCTGTGCGGGGTGCTGCGGGCGCTGGCGGGCGCGGGTGTACGGCCGGTGCTCGCGGTCGCCTGTGACATGCCGTTCCTGGCGCCGGCGCTGCTGCGGCGGCTGGCCGAAACGGACCCCCCGCTGGTGGTGCCCGAGGCCGGGGGGCGGCTGCATCCGCTGCTGGCGCGCTACTCGCCCGAGCTGTCGGGTCCGCTGCGCGTGGCGTTGCGACGCCGCGCCGCGCTCCAGGAGGCGGTTCGCGCCCTCCGCCCCCAGGTCCTGGGCGAGGACGTCCTGCGTCGGTTCGGGGACCCCGAGCGCCTGCTGTTCAACGTAAACGACCGGGCCGACCTGGCCCGGGCCGAGCGCCTGCTGGCCGGCTAGGGCTGGGGACGAGGGCGGTCCGCTTCCCCGTACGCCGCGCGGTCCACCTCGGCCTCCTCGCCCATCTGGGTCGGGCGCGGGATGCCCTCGCCGGTGGTGTGCTCGGCGAGCTCGGTGAGCTCGCGCTCCGTCTCCTCGAAGCCCTCGGCCAGGCCGCCCCCGGCCTGGGCGACCGGCTCCTGCGCGGGATCGGCGTCGGCGGGCGCGCGTCCGCCGATCGAACCCGCCTCGGCGCCCGCGGCCTCCTCCTCCCGGCGGACCAGCTCGTCCTCGTGCTCTTCCACGACCGCGGCGTACCCGGGCGGCTCGGCCCGGAAACCGCAGGACGAGCGGGCCCAGCGCAAGGCCGAGGAGATCGCCGACCTCGAGCGCAGGACCACCTGACCCGAGCGCCCGGCGCCCCCCGAGCCCCCGGCGATCGCCGGCCCGGGCCGCGGGTCAGCCGCCGATCGCGCTCATGGTCCGGGGCGGCTGGCGGAATCCGGGCTCGCCGACGTGGTGCTTGAGCTCCTTGCGCCACACCGCATCGCGGATGAGCTCCTCCAGCTCGTCGTCGTCGGCGCCCTCCCGCAATGGGCCCCGCAGATCCGTCTCGTGCAGCGAGAACAGGCACGTCCGCAACTTGCCCTCGGCGGTGAGCCGGATCCGGTTGCAGTCCGCGCAGAACGGCTCCGACACCGGACTCACGAAGCCGATCTCGCCCCGCCCGTCGCGGAACCTGAACACCCGCGCGGTGGACGAGGGCTCGCGGGGCAGCTCCTCCAGCGGATGGACGGCGTGGATGAGCGCGCGCAGCTCCTCGCCGGTCAGTACCGCGTCGCGGCTCCAGGCGCGATCGGCGTCCAGCGGCATGAACTCGATGAAGCGCACCTGGAAGGCGGTCGAGCGCGCGAACTGCGCGAACGGGAGCGCCTCCTGCTCGGTGAACCCTCGCAGGGCGACGGCGTTGATCTTGATCGGATGGACCTGCGGATGCCGGGCCAGCGCCTCCAGACCGCCCAGCACCCGGGGCAGCGCGTCGCGTCGGGTCAGGGCGAAGAAGCGGTCGCGCTGGAGCGAGTCGATCGAGACGTTCACCCTGCGGATGCCGGCGGCGACCAGCGCTTGGGCGTCACGCTCCAGCAGGTAGCCGTTGGTGGTCAGCGAGAGGTCGTCGACGCCGTCGACCGCGGCCAGCATCGCCACCAGCGCCGGAAGCTCCCGGCGCACCAGGGGCTCGCCGCCGGTCAGGCGGACGTCGCCGACCCCCATCTGGGCCAGCAGCCGCACCAGCCGGGCGATCTCCTCGAAGCGCAGGATCTCGGCTCTCGCCAGCCAGGGCAGCCCCTCGGCGGGCATGCAGTACTGGCAGCGGAAGTTGCAGCGGTCGGTCACCGACACCCGCACGTCGCGGATGAAGCGGCCATGACCGTCGCGCAACGGCTCAATCTTGTTCATAACGTTTCCACGTACCCGATCTTCCGCCTTGTTTCTCGAGCAGTTCGACGCGCTCGACGACGACGCCGCGCTCCATCCCCTTCACCATGTCATACACGCAAAGCGCCCCCGCGGCGCAGCCGACCATCGCCTCCATCTCCACGCCCGTACGGGCGAATACGCGCGCCGTGGTCGTCACGGTCACCGTTCCCGTGCCGGGTTCGA
>DATFPO010000154.1:0-7915 GCA_035264745.1 Solirubrobacteraceae bacterium
AGCACCTGGAGGAGAACGTCGCCGCCGCCGGCGTCCGGCTGGACCGGGACGAGGTCGACCAGCTGGGTTGACCGGCTCGCCGCGGGGGTAAGGGCAGGCCATGACACCCGTATCCTGGGAGGGTGCCGATCGCGTCGGCCACGGAGAGGCGTCGCTGGGGGAGGCGCAGTCCTCCAACCCGCCCGACGATCCAGACATGATCGCCGACGACGCCCCGCCGCTGGACGCCGACACCGACTACGAGGGCGAGGCGCCGGAGCCGCCCCCCGAGCTGGGCAACGACGACCCCGCCCCGAACGCGCCCTGAGCGCGATCGACGGCCGGGATGGACAATGGGGGTGTGCTCCCGCCCCCGACCGCTCCCCGGCGCCGGCGCCACCGATGACCGGTCGAATGCCCACCGGGCTGCTGATGGGGATCGCCATCGTGCTGGGGGTCGCGCTGGCCGCGGCGATCGCCCTGACCGGCCGGGTCGGCCGCGGCGAACCCCAGACCGCCTCGCCTGGGGCGCGAAGCGCTCCGGCCACCGCCTCGGGGCTGCGAGCGCCGGACGCCCAGGTGCTGGCGGCGATGCGCCCCGCGGTGACCGACTGGAACGCCGCCGCCCACCGCTGGACCCGGGCGCTGGAGGCCGGCCGGCCCGCGTTCCTGCGCACGTACCCGGGGGTGACCCGGCGGATGGACGCCGCCTCGCTCAGGATCCGCCTGTCGGCGGCCGAGATCCAGGACCCCCGTCTGCGCTCGCTCATCCGGCGCCTGGGCGACGTCTATCGCAAGCAGTTTCGCGCGGTGAGGTCGGCCAACGACGCCGTGGTGGTCGGCGACCCGCAGCTCACGAGCACCGCCATCGACCGGGTGGAGCGCGCCGACGACGAGAAGACGCGGGCGGCCACCGCGCTGGTCGACGCCTACCCGGAGCTGGCGGGCGACCTCAGCCGGATCAAGTAGGGGCGCGGTGACCCGGACGAGCGGAGGCCAGGACGACCCCGAGGTGATTGTGGTGGGCGCCGGCTTGGCGGGCCTGGTCGCCACCGCGGAGCTGGCCGCCGCCGGCCGGCGGGTGGTACTGGTCGATCAGGAACCCGAGGCCTCCCTGGGGGGCCAGGCGTTCTGGTCGTTCGGCGGCCTGTTCCTGATCGACAGCCCCGAGCAACGCCGGATGCGGATCCACGACTCACGCGAGTTGGCCTGGCAGGACTGGCTGGGCACGGCCGGGTTCGACCGGCCCGAGGACCACTGGCCCCGGCGCTGGGCGGAGGCCTACGTCGACTTCGCGGCGGGAGAGAAGCGCGCCTGGCTGCACGCGCAGGGGGTCAGGTTCCTGCTCAACCCGGGGTGGGCCGAGCGGGGCGGCTATCTGGCGATCGGCCACGGCAACTCGGTGCCGCGCTTCCACGTCACCTGGGGGACCGGACCGGGCATCGTCGAGCCCTTCGCGCGCCGGGTGCGGGCGGCCCAGGAGCGGGGGTCGGTGACCCTGAAATTCCGCCACAGGGTCGACGCGCTGACCATGAGCGACGGCCGCGTCCACGGGGTGGCGGGGGAGATCCTCGAGCCCAGCGCGGTCGAGCGGGGGCGTCCCAGCTCGAGGACGGCGGTCGGCGAGTTCTCACTCGAGGCGCCCGCGGTGATCGTCACCTCCGGGGGCATCGGCGCCAACCACGAAATGGTCCGCGCGAGCTGGCCGGAGCGGCTCGGACGCCCTCCGGCGCGCATGCTCTCCGGCGTGCCCGACCACGTCGACGGGCGCATGCTGGGGATCGCCGAGTCGAGCGGGGCCCACGTCGTCAACCCCGACCGGATGTGGCACTACACCGAGGGCATCCAGAACTGGAACCCGATCTGGAGCCGCCACGGCATCCGGATCCTGCCCGGGCCGTCCCCGCTGTGGCTGGACGCGCGCGGCCGGCGCCTGCCGGTGCCGTTGTTCCCGGGGTTCGACACGCTCGGGACGCTCGAGCACATCATGGGCACCGGCCACGACCACACGTGGTTCGTGCTGACCCAGAAGATCATCGAGCGGGAGTTCGCTCTCTCGGGGTCCGAGCAGAACCCCGATATCACCTCCCGCAGCGTCCGCCGGGTGCTGGGCAGCCGTCTGCGGGCCGGTGCCCCGGAACCGGTGGAGGCGTTCAAGCGCCACGGGGCGGACTTCGTCGTGGCCGACAGCCTGCGCGACCTGGTCGGCGGCATGAACCGCCTGACCGACGAGCCGCTGCTCGACGGCGCCGACGTGGAGCGCGAGATCGTGGCCCGCGACCGGGAGCTGGACAACCCGTTCACCAAGGACCTCCAGGTCACGGCGATACACGCCGCCCGCCGCTACCTCGCCGATCGCGTCAGCCGTGTGGCCGCTCCCCATCGGATCCTGGACGCCGGGGCCGGACCGCTGATCGCGGTGCGGCTCTCGATCCTGACCCGCAAGACGCTGGGCGGGCTCGAGACCGACGTGTCCGGGCGCGTCCTGCAGGCGTCCGGGGATCCCCTGCCGGGGCTCTACGCCGCCGGAGAGGTGGCCGGGTTCGGCGGCGGGGGCATGCACGGCTACCGGGCGCTGGAGGGCACCTTCCTGGGGGGCTGCCTGTTCTCGGGGCGGGTCGTCGGCCGCGCCGCGGCCGCGGCCGTGCGCTGACTCCAGGGCGGGCGCAGACAGCCCAGACGCCCTCCTCGGATTCCGCGCAGGGATTCACGGCCGGATCGGTTGTCCGATCCCCAGCAGGTTGCCCTCGCTGTCCCGGAACCAGACGGCCCTCTCTCCGACGCCCCCCTTGCTGGGGTAGTTGCCCTGGACCTCGACGACGCCGTCGACGCTGGTGAGGGCGGGCAGATCGAACTCCTCGAACACCACGCCCCGCGCGCGCAACCCCCGCATGGTGGCCTCGAGGTCGTCCACCTCCAAGGCCATCTGCGTGTGGTCGCCGGACGGAGCGCCGGCCGACTGGAACAGGACGAACTCGCCGCTGGCGCACCGGTAGCGCAGGCCGCCCGGCCGCTCCTCGACCGGCTCCAGGCCGAGCTTTTCGGCGTAGAAGCGCCTCGCCCGCTCGAGGTCCTGGGCGGGAAGCCTCGTCGCCACGGTGACCCGCTCGAGCGGGGCTGAGTCGCAACCGGGCCGGCTCATCGCAGTACCACCACCTCTGCCATTGCCATCTTCCTTAGCTGATCAGCGAAGTACACACCCGCGGCGGGATCCGAACTCGTCGCCGCTCCCACCACGAACCCCGCGAGCCGATGATCCTCGCGCCGCCGGGCGGTCGTAGAGGATGGAGCTTGCCGGGCGGTCCGCTGAAAGACTCCCGGGGTTCCCGCCGGACAGCCGAAAGGAGAAGACGTGGCCTACCTGTTCTCGTCGTCGAGCCGTCACTGGTCCTGGGGAATGTTCCTCTTGCGCCTGGTGGTGGGCTCGGTGATGTTCGTCGCCGGCTGGAAGAAGCTGTTCGACTTCGGCGTGGGCGCCTTCGCCAAGGCGCTCGCGGGCCTGGGAGTGCCGCTCCCGGAGTTCTTGGCCTGGGCGGTCACCCTCCTGGAGGTGGTGGGGGGCGCGTTCATCATCATCGGGCTTCTGTCCCGCCTGAGCGCCCTGCTGCTGACGATCGACATGGTCGTCGCCATCTTCCTGGTGACCATCCACGTCGGCTTCCTGTCCTCGAGCGGCAAGTCGGGCGTCGAGCTCAACCTGCTGCTGATCGGCGGCCTGCTGGCCATCCTGTTCGGCGGACCCGGGTCGCTCTCGGTCGACCGCGGGGTGGAGGACAGCCTGGGGGCGGGACGCTCCTCGCCGCCCGGCGGCGGACCCTGAGGTCCCGGATCAGACGGCCGCGCCCCTCGCGCCGGCCGCGGCCGCCGACGGGATGCGGTGGCGCCTGTACATCTGCGCCACCCACCGGCCCCCCGGACGGCCGGCCAGCGGATCCAGGAAGGCACGCGCTCCGGCGGGCGGGTCGGCCACCGAGGGGTAGGGGAACTCGGGCGGGCGGGCCACCGGGTAGAAGAGCGCCGCCGCGGTCAGGTCGGCGACAGTGAACGAGTCGCCCACCAGGTAGCCGCTGGGCTGGATCTCGCGCTCGAGCCGATCCATCGCGGCCTCGGTCCTGGCCCGGCTCTCCTGCGCGGCCTCGGGATTGATGTCCAGCCTGAGCCGCATCCTCTTGCGCAGCAGGGGGAACGCCGCCCGCATCAGGATCCGCGCCGGGAGACGCTGGCCCTGGGCGAACAGCGGAACCAGCAGGTCGGGGCGAGACAGCAGCTCCTGGTAGCTCGCCCGGCGGATGTGGGGGCCCAGCTCCTCGTCGAAGAACTCCTCCAACTCCAGGGCGCGGCGCCGCTGCGAGGGTTCCTCCGGATACAGCGGCGGGCTCGGCCAGCGCTCCTCGATTGCCGCGATGATGCGTGTGGAGTCCCCGATCGAGCCGCCGTCCAGCGTCAGCACGGGCGTCGTCGGCTCCCCGGTGAGGCGCCTGGCCACCACCGCGTGCGCGGCGGGCAGCAGCGAACGTCGAACGTGCGAGATGCGCTTGTGGTCGAGCGCCCAGCGGACCTTCTCGTTGTAGTGGGACAGCCGCAGCTGCCAGAGGACCGGAAGCTCGCGTCTATTCCGCGGGGTCGTCGACACCCGTATCACCTGCGGCACGTCGGCCGAGTGGAGCGATCAGAGGGGGAACCGGTCAGAGCGGATGGGGCGACTGCAATCCACCCCCTTCTGCGCGCCGAGGGATCGAGGAAGCGTACTGGCGCGGCACCCAGTCGCCGTGGATCGACCGGCCTCGACGGCAACGCGCGTTTCACCCGGGTCGGGCGCGACCTGACAGACTCGCTCGGAGGAGGTCTCAGCAACGACAGGAGGCTTGGAGATGGCCGCGGGAAGCACTGCTGCTGGGCAGGTGACGGGCTCGCGATGGTGGGTGCTGGTGCTGGTCGGGGTGCTGTCGATAATCGTCGGGTTCGTGGCGGTCGTCCTTCCGGGTCCGACCCTGCTGGTGGTGGGCATCCTGTTCGGCGCCAACCTCGTGGTGTGGGGGGTCTTCATGCTGGTGATGGGATTCGGCGAGCACCTGGGCGTCGCCCACACCCTGCTGCGGGTGGTCGTGGGGATCCTGGGAATCCTGGCCGGCCTGGTCTGCCTGGTTCACCCCGGGACGGGCGTGCTGGCCGTGCTGCTGGCGACTTCGTTCTGGTTCATCCTGACCGGGGTCGCCGATCTGGTGGGCGGGATACACCGCGTCGAGGGCCGTTGGCTGTCGATCCTGCTCGGCATGGTCGGGATCGCCGCCGGGATCATCATCGTCGCCGATCCCGCGGTGGGGCTCACGACCCTCGTGTTGCTGGTCGGGATCGGCTTCATGGCCCGAGGGGTCCTCGAGGTGGCGGCCGGACTCGCGCTGCGCCGCGCGACCCCCGCCCGACCGGCGGCGGCGATGTGAACCGGTGAGTGCATGGCCCGCCGCTGGTCGGATCACGCGGCGGGCAGGCCGGCCCGGGTGAGATTGCCGACCTCGGAACCTCGCCCCGGGCCGGTCGGTGTCAGAGCCGGAGAGCGGATGATGGGACTCGAACCCACGACCTTCTGCATGGCAAGCAGACGCTCTAGCCAACTGAGCTACATCCGCAAGGTGGGCGATTATAGCCCCGGCCTGCCGGTTCCCCGGCCGGGCGGGTGGCCGAAATTTCCCTGCATGGCGCCCCCCGACCCGGGTAAGGTGCGCCCACGATGGCCGCGCTAGGAGTCGCCCTCGGTGTGATCGCGAGGATCGTCAGGATCATCACCTGGATCCTGGTGGCGATCATCGCTCTGGCCATCGTGTTCGCGGTGCTCGAGGCCAACCGTCGCAACGTCATCGTGTCGGGCGTCACCGACGTGGCCAGGAGCTTGGTCGGTCCGTTCGAGGGGCTGTTCAGGCCCGGTGACCCGAAGCTGCGCATCGCGGTCAACTGGGGCATCGCCGCGCTGGTGTACCTGCTGGTGGGACTGCTCATCGCCGCGCTGATCGCCCGGCTGGGGGCGATGGTCAGGCTCAGCGGCGACCGGCGGGACGACGCCTGAGCGCGTCGACGGGTGCAGGACCGGGTCCGCCGTGTTCACGATCATCACGCCCTGACGGCGCCTGGCGGTGGCCGAAGGTCCGCATGACATCGCGCTGTTCGGCGCCACCGGGTTCACCGGACGGCTGACCGCCGAGTACCTCGCGCGCCACGCGCCGCCCGAGACCCGCTGGGCGCTGGCCGGCCGCCGCCGCGAGAAGCTCGAGCAGCTGCGCGACGAGCTGTGCGACACCAACCCGCAATGCGGCGACCTGGACCTGGTGGTGGCCGACATCGAGGACGACGCCTCGGTGCACGAGCTGGCCCAGGCGGCTCGGGTGGTGGTGACCACCGTGGGGCCCTACACCAGCTACGGCGAGCCGCTGGTCGCGGCCTGCGCCTCGGCCGGGACCGACTACGTCGACCTGACCGGCGAGCCGGAGTTCGTGGACCGCATGTGGCTGCGCTATCACGATCGCGCCCAGGCCAGCGGGGCCCGGATCGTGCACTCGTGCGGCTTCGACTCGATCCCGCACGACCTCGGGGCCTACCACGCCGTCCTACAGCTGCCCGCCGACGCACCGATCCGGCTCGAGGGCTTTGTGGCCGCTGGCGGCAGCCTCTCGGGGGGGACCTACCAATCGGCGATAACCGCCTTCTCGCGAATGCGCCAGTACGCACGGGTGAGCCGCGAGCGACGCCGCCGTGAGGGCAGCCCGGAGGGGCGCCGGGTCCGGGCCTTCACGGGTCGCGTCCGCCACGACCGCGATCTCGGCCGCTGGGTCGTCCCCTTCCCCAGCATCGACCCCCAGGTCATCACCCGCTCGGCGCGGGCGGTGGATCGCTACGGCCCCGACTTCTCCTACGGCCACTACCTCCAGCTCAAGAATCTGCCCACCGTCGTGGGGCTGGCCGGCGGCGTGACCGGCCTGATGGCTCTCGCCCAGGTGCCGCCCGCCCGCGACTGGCTGCTGGGGCGCATGGGATCCGGGGAGGGGCCGAGCGCGGAGAAGCGCGCCGAGGGATGGTTTCGCGTCCGCTTCGCCGGCGAGGCCGACGGCCGGCAGGCGGTCACCGAGGTGAGCGGAGGCGATCCGGGCTACGGGGAGACTTCGAAGCTGCTGGCCGAGGCCGCCCTGTGCCTGGCCCACGACTCGCTGCCGCCCACGGCCGGCCAGGTCACCCCGGCGGCGGCGATGGGGGATGCGTTGCTGGCCCGGCTCCAGGCCGCCGGCATCGAGTTCCGCGTCCTGGAGCCGACCTAGGCCGCAGGGGGCTAGAAGACGCGTACCGGCGGGTCCACGAAGTACTTGCTGCGGCTGCCCGGTGCGTCGGCGTAGTGCGCGACCACGAAGTTGTAGTAGTGCAGGGGCGTGCGCAGGCCGAAGAAGTGCCAGTCGCGCGTGCCGCCGAAGTGGATCGGCTGAGCGTCCGGGTTGGCCCTGAGGTCGCCCACCAGCGGGCTCTCGGGCGGCCCGAACACGGCGCGGCATGCGAGCGCTTTGGTCCTGGCCCCGCCGCCGCGCCGGTTGGTCCACGGCCTCGCGTTGCTGAACAGGACCGCCCGCACCCAGAACAGGCTGCAGTTGCGATGGCGCAGGGCCGACAGGACGCTGGCCATCGCCATCCGGTACGGAGACGAGCTGGAGCTGCCGCGAAACACGGCGGGGGTCCGGTCCGGGTCGAGGATGTCCACCGCCACGAAGCGGCGACCCGGCCCGAGCACGTAGGAGGTCGTGAACCCGTGGGGGTGCCCCGCGCTGACGTAGGTGATGACCGCGCCGGTGCCGTACCGGGCCACTCGCGTGGGCTGCCAGCCCGCCAGGCGGGCCCGCGCCGCGTCATCGCAGGGAATGGTGGTGCGGGATCGCACCGAGCGCTGGAAGCTCAGCCACAG
>DATFPO010000155.1:0-7362 GCA_035264745.1 Solirubrobacteraceae bacterium
CCGCGGCTAGTGCCCGGCGCCCGGCCGGCGCGCCGCTCGGGGGCTCGATGACCTTCGGCGCGCGGCTCGAGGCCGGCGTACGCGCGCGGCGATCCCAGCTGGTCCTGGGCCTCGACCCCGATCCCGCCCGGCTGTGGCCCGAGGCGCTGGCCGGTGCACCCGCGGACGGCGATCCCGCCGAGCGCACGGCGACGGCGGTGGTCGCCCACTGCGCTGCGCTGATCGAGACGGCAGGACCGGCCTGCGTGGCGGCCAAGCTCCAGCTCGCCTGCTTCGAACGCCTCGGGCCGCCGGGCTGGCGGGCGCTCGAGGACCTGGTCCGGCTGGCCCGCCGAACCGGGTTGCTCACGATCGCCGACGGCAAGCGCGGAGATGTCCCGGTGACGGCGTGCGCATACGGGCAGGCGCTGGTCGGATCGACGTCGGGGCCGTGGGGCGACATTCCCGGGCTCGGCGTCGACGCCTTCACGGCCAGCCCCCTCCTGGGAGCCGACGCGCTGGCGCCGCTGGTCCAGGCGGCCCGGCAGGCCGACGCCGGCATCTTCGTGCTGGTGCGCACCTCCAACCCCGGCGCCGCCGACCTCCAGGACCTGACGGTCGCCGGCGCGCCCGCGGGCGCAGCGCCGGTGTGGGAGGTGGTGGCGCGGCTGGTAGACCGGCTCGGCCAGGCGGGCTCCCGCGCCGAGCTGGCCGACGTGGGCGCCGTGGTCGGCGCGACCGCCCCGGATCACCTGGAGCGCATGCGCGAGCTGATGCCGCGAGCCGTGTTCCTGCTTCCGGGCGTCGGCGCGCAGGGCGGGCGGGTCGAGGACCTCGGTCCCGCGTTCGCGCCGGGGCCGGCCGGAGGCCTGGTGGCGGTCTCGCGCGCCATCGCGAACGCCCACGAGGAGCTGGGCGGCGAGCCCCGGGCGGCGGCTGCGGAGGCGGCACGCCGGCTCGCGACCGAGACTTGGGAGCGCTTCGGGGCGGGCCCATGAGGGATCGGAGGACGATCGCGAGGGGCCGCGATTCCGCGCCTGTGCGGGCGTATCATCGCTTCTGCGATGGCCAGGGTTCCCGCGCGCGTCCTGGCCCCGGCCGCGCTGGGGGCCTTCGTGCTGGTGGTCGTCATCGTCATCGTCCTGTCCGGGGGCGGCTCGGGGGGTCGGCCCGCCGCCTCGGGCTCCGGTGCACGGCATTCCGCCCGGGCCCATCACCGACGACGCTTCTACAAGGTCAGGCGCGGACAGACGCTGTCCTCGATCGCGGAGCGCACGGGTATCCCGATCGAGCGTCTCCGGGACCTGAACCCCCAGCTCGACCCCGAGCTGCTGCGGCCCGGTCAGCGTCTCAAGTTGAGGCGGTGAGGGCCGCCCGATCCCCGCTGCTCGCGGCCGCCGTCGTCCTGGCGGTCGCCGCCATCCCCTCGCCGGCCCGCGCGCAGAAGGCGGTGGGCCCGCCGTCGATCGACGCGCCGCAGGCGATCCTCGTGGAGCCCGTCACCGGCGAGGTCCTGCTCGCCCACCATTCCCGCGAGAGCCGCCCGGTGGCGAGCACCACCAAGCTGATGACCGCGCTGCTCGTGCTGGAGCGCACGTCGCCCGACGACGTCTTCACGGCGAGCGCCTACCGGCCGGTCTCCTCCGCCGAGACGCGAGTCGGGCTGCGGCCGGGCGAGCGCATGAGGGTGCGCGACCTCCTCCGGGCGCTGCTGCTGGCCAGCGCCAACGACGCCGCCAACACCCTGGCCCAGCGCACCGCGGGCAGCACCGGCGAGTTCGTGGCGCTGATGAACCGCCGCGCGCGCGAGCTCGGCCTGACCGACACGCACTACTCCAACCCGATCGGCCTCGACGACCCGGGCAACTACTCGTCGGCGCGCGACCTGGCCCGGCTCACCGCCCGGCTGCTACAGATCCCGTTCTTCGCTCACACCGTCGGGCTTGAACACGCCCGTCTCGCCAGCGGCCGCCGGCCGCGGGTGATCGACAACCGCAACGACCTGGTCGGCGCGCATCGCTACGTCAACGGGGTCAAGACGGGCCACACGCTGGGAGCGGGATACGTATTGGTGGGATCCGCGAGCCGCCGCGGCGTGACCGTGGTCAGCGCGGTGCTCGGCGAGCCCGGCGAGGCGGCGCGGGACGCGGACACCCTGACCCTGCTGGACTACGGGCTCAGTGTGCTGCGGGCCCAGCGCATACTGAGCCCGACACGACCGGTCGGGCGCGTCGCGGTGCGCCACCGCGAAGACCAGAGCGTGACCCTGGTCCCCGCCGGGAGCGTCACCTGGGTCATGCGCCGGGGCCAGCACGCGAACGTCAGCGTGCGGGCGCCGCGAGTCCTGGAGGGGCCGCTCCCGGCCGGGACCCGGAGCGGGACCGCGATCGTGCGCGTGGGGCGGCGGGTCGTGGCCCGGATGCCGCTGATGACCGCCGCGCCGGTGCCCGGCGTGGGCCCGCTCGAGCGCGCCGCCGACGCTCTGCTCAAACCGGATACCCTCGCGCTGGTCGCCGCGGCCGCCGCCGCCCTGGTGCTCGCAGCGGCCTTGCACCGCCGGCGGTCCCGCGCCGGCGCCGGAGAGGCCGGATCCGCGTGATCATCACCGTCACCCTCAACGCGGCGATCGACAAGACCCTCGAGGTCCCCAACTTCCAGCTCGGCCGCCGCCACCGCAGCGTCGAGCAGCGCAGTCTGGCCGGCGGGAAGGGCGTGAACGTGGCCCGCGCCATCAAGCGGCTGGGCCAGCCCGTGGTGGCCACCGGGTTCGCCGGCGGCCCCACCGGCAGCCGGATCGTCGAGCAGCTCACCGAGGAGTCGATCCTCAACGATTTCGTGCACATCCACCAGGAGTCGCGGATGAACACGGCGGTGCTCGACCCCACCATCCAGGCCGACGGTGGCGACAGCCCGGGGCAGGTCACCGAGGTCAACGAGCCCGGGCCCGAGGTCTCACCGCAGGAGGCCGAGCTGTTGTTCGACAAGCTGCTGTACCTGGCCAAGGGCGCGCAGACCTGCGTGTTCGCGGGCAGCCTGCCACGCGGGGTGGAGCCCGACCTCTACGCCCGGCTGGTGCGCGACGTGACCAAGCTCGGGGTGACCACCGTGCTCGACACCGACGGCGAGCCCCTCCGGCACGGGGTCCGGGCCGGACCGGCGGTGGTCTCGCCCAACGTGCTCGAGGCCGAGGCGCTCGTGGGCCACGAGTTCAACGACGACGAGGATCGAGTCATCGCGGTCCGGGAGATGGTGGAGCTGGGCGCCGGCGAGGCGATCATGACCACGCAGGACGGCTGCTTCGCCCAGGTGCAGGAGGAGGGCGGCCCGCGGCTCTACCGCGTGCGGGTCGAGCCTCTGGAGCCGCGGGCGGCGGTGGGCTCGGGCGACGCCTTCCTGGCCGGCTACGTGGCCGCCCGCTACGAGGGCAGCGCGCCCGCCGAGTGCCTTCGCTTCGCGGTGGCCTGCGGGGCCGAGTCCACCCAGCACCTCGGCGCCGGCCTGATCGAGCCCCGGGCCGCCGAGCGGCTGGCCACCGAGATCCACATCGAGCCGCTCGAGCTGCCCGCCGAGGTGAGCTGATTCGCCTCCGGCGTGGCGGCCGGCCGCCGCTGGTTGCGCGGTTCTCGGCCGGCGCGGCGCAGGGCCGCTGATACCATCGTGAGGGCGTTGGTCCTGGCCGCCGACAGCCTCTTCGCACTCTCCCTCGGGCCCCGCTTCTGCGGGGTCTCTTCGTCCGGCGTCGATCCTAGGATCGGGCGATGGAAGTAGAGATCGGGCGGGGTAAGAAGGCACGCCGGGCCTACGGGTTCGACGACATCGCGATCGTCCCGTCGCGGCGCACGCGCGACCCCGACGACGTCGACGTCTCCTGGAAGCTGGGCGACTACACCTTCCAGCTCCCGCTCCTCGCGTCGGCCATGGACGGGGTCGTGTCGCCGACGACCGCCGGCATCATCGGGAAGCTCGGCGGCCTCGCCGTGCTGAACCTGGAGGGCATCTTCACCCGCTACGAGGACGCAGAGGAGCAGCTGCGCCGGATCGCCGAGCTCCCCAAGGAGCTGGCGACCCGGCAGATGCAGGAGATCTACAGCCAGCCGATCCGCCCGGAGCTCATAACCCAGCGCATCGAGGAGATCAAGGAGCAGCGCGTCGTGGTGGCGGCCTCGCTGACGCCCCAGCGGGTGCGCTCCTACTACGAGCTGGCACTCGAGGCCGGTCTGGACGTCCTGGTAATCCAGGGCACCGTGGTCTCGGCCGAGCACGTCTCCAGCACCACCGAGCCGCTCAACCTCAAGGAGTTCATCGCCGACATGCCGGTCCCGGTGGTGGTCGGCGGGTGCGCCTCCTACCACACCGGGCTGCACCTGATGCGCACCGGCGCGGCCGGCGTCCTGGTCGGCGTCGGGCCGGGAGCCGCCTGCACCACGCGCGGCGTGCTGGGCATCGGCGTCCCGCAGGCCACCGCGATCGCCGACGTGGCGGCGGCGCGCTCACAGCACATGCTCGAGACTGGCGACTACGTCAAGGTGGTCGCCGACGGCGGGATGCGCAACGGCGGTGACGTGGCCAAGGCGATCGCCTGCGGCGCCGACGCCGTGATGGTCGGGTCGCCTCTCGCCCGCGCCCACGAGGCTCCCGGGGGCGGCTTCCACTGGGGCATGGCGACGTTCCATCCCTCCCTGCCGCGCGGCGCCCGCGTCCACACGCGCCAGAACGGCACGCTGGAGGAGATCCTGGTGGGTCCGGCTCACGAGAACGACGGCACCTTCAACCTCATGGGTGGGCTGCGCACCTCGATGGCGACCTGCGGCTACCGCGACATCGCCGAGTTCAACCGCGCCGAGCTGATGGTGGCGCCGGCCCTGCAGACGGAGGGCAAGCAACTCCAGCGCGAGCAGTCCGTGGGTATGGGCGCCAACGGCAAGGCGGTCGCGCTGGTCAATGATTAGGCGGCGCCGGCGCCCGTCCGATGACCGCCCGCTCGAGCATCGCAGCCGCTGAGCCGGCGACCGCCGCCGTCCCCGGGGCGGCCGGCGCCCGCCCGCCAGTCGCCGCGGAGGAGGTCGTGGTCCTCGACTACGGCGGCCAGTATTCGCAACTGATTGCGCGCCGGGTCCGCGAGTGCGGCGTCTTCTCGGAGCTGCTGCCCCACCATGTCGGGGTGGAGGAGGTGGCGCGGCGCCGCCCGCGAGGCGTGATCCTGTCCGGCGGCCCGGCGTCGGTCTACGGGGAGGGCGCGCCCCCGCTCGACCGCCGGCTGCTGGAGCTCGGCGTGCCGGTGCTGGGCATCTGCTACGGGATGCAGCTGCTGGCGCGGGAGCTGGGCGGGCGCGTGAGTCCCGCCGAGGTGGGCGAGTTTGGGCGCAGCGATCTGCGCGTGTCGAACCCCGGGCGCCTGCTGGCCGGCCTCCCGCCCGAACAGACGTGCTGGATGTCGCACCGCGACACGGTGTTCGAGGCTCCGCCGGGGTTCACCGCGCTGGCCTCCTCGACCGCCTCCCCGGTGGCGGCGATCGAGGACGTCGAGCGCGGGGTCTACGGGATCCAGTTCCATCCCGAGGTCGTCCACACGCCCTACGGCCACGCGATCCTCGAGCGCTTCCTCGGGGACATCTGCGAGTGCGCCAGGGACTGGACCGCGGCCTCGATCGTCGGAGAGCAGATCGCGCGCATCCGCGAGCAGGTCGGGACGGGCCGGGTGATATGCGGCCTCTCGGGCGGCGTGGACTCCTCGGTGGCGGCCCTGCTGGTGCATCGGGCGGTCGGCGACCAGCTCGTCTGTGTGTTCGTGGACCACGGCCTGATGCGCCGCAACGAGGGCGAGCAGGTGATCTCCGCCTTCCGCGACCACTTCCAGGTGCCGCTGGTGGCGGTAGACGCCGAGCGGCGGTTCCTCGAGGCGCTGCGCGGGGTGACCGATCCCGAGGCCAAGCGCAAGATCATCGGCCGGGAGTTCATCCGCGTGTTCGACGAGGAGGCGGCGCGGCTGGAGGGCGTCCGCTACCTGGTGCAGGGGACCCTGTACTCGGACGTCATCGAGTCCGGCGGGGGCACCGGGGCCGCCACGATCAAGTCGCATCACAACGTGGGCGGCCTGCCCGACGACCTCGAGTTCGAGCTGATCGAGCCGCTGCGGGCGCTGTTCAAGGACGAAGTGCGGGCGGTGGGCGCCGAGCTGGGGCTGCCGGAGCGGCTCGTGTGGCGCCAGCCCTTCCCCGGCCCCGGCCTGGCCATCCGCGTGGTCGGAGGGGAGGCGACGCGCGAGCGCCTCAACGTGCTGCGCGACGCCGACTTCATCCTCCAGGACGAGATCCGCGGGGCCGGCCTCTACCGGGAGCTGTGGCAGTCGTTCTGCGTCCTGCCCGACATCCGCACGGTCGGAGTCCAGGGCGACGAGCGCACATATGGCAACGTGGTCGCGATCCGGGCCGTCACCTCCGACGATGCCATGACCGCGGACTGGGCCCGGCTGCCCTACGACCTGCTCGAGCAGATCGCCTCCCGGATGATCAACGAGATCCGCGAGGTCAACCGGGTGGTGCTGGACATCACGTCGAAGCCCCCCGGAACCATCGAGTGGGAGTAACCCGGGCGGCGCTTCCGGGCGCCTGACGGCGTCCTCGGGTCGCTCGCGTGCGGAGCACGCCACGCTCCCTGCGTCCTGGTCACCCGACCGGGATCGCTCGCCCGCGGCCGCTCGCTCCCGCCGGGCCTGGCGGTTCCCGTATCATCTCCTGCCGGCCGCGCGGGTCAGCGCGGTCTCTTTCGTTGCCATGAAGACGTACGTCGCCACACCCGCCACGGCCGAGCGCAACTGGTACGTGGTCGACGCCTCGGGCAGGACCCTGGGGCGGCTGGCCACCCGGGTTGCCGACGCGCTGCGGGGCAAGCGTAAGCCCGAGTACACGCCCCACGTGGACACTGGCGACTTCGTGATCGTGGTCAACGCCGAGAAGGTCGCGGTGACCGGCGACAAGCTCGCCCAGAAACGCTATTACCGCCACTCTGGCTATCCCGGCGGCCTGCGTTACCGCACGCTGCGCGAGATGCTCGACCGGCGGCCCGAGGAGGTCATCCGCAAGGCGGTGAAGGGGATGCTGCCCCGCAACCGTCTGAGCCGCAAGCAGCTCACCAAGCTCAAGGTGTACGCCGGCCCGGAGCACCCGCACGTGGCGCAGAAGCCGCAGAAGCTGGAGATCATCACCCGATGACCGACGAGAAGAACCCCGAGCAGGACGAGGCCACCGAGCCCGTCGAGGCCGCCGCGGAGGAGACGCCCGCGGCCGAGGAGACGCCCGCGGCCGAGGAGACGCCCGCGGCCGAGGAGACGCCCGCCGCCGAGGCCGAGCCAGAGCCCGCGGCCGCCGCCCCCGCCGCGGACGC
>DATFPO010000156.1:0-2612 GCA_035264745.1 Solirubrobacteraceae bacterium
GCGGTGCCCCGAGATCTCCGGCGTGCTCACCCGCAGCCAGGGCGACTTCGACGACATCCTGGCGCGGTCCGAGGTGATCGTCGAGCTGATCGGCGGGCTCGAGCCGGCTCGCGCGTACGTGCTGGCGGCGCTGCGGGCGGGGCGCCACGTGGTCACCGCCAACAAGCGTCTGCTGTGCGAGACGGGCGACGAGCTGTTCGTCGCCGCGCGTCAGGCGGGGGTCCAGCTGCGCTTCGAGGCGGCGGTGGCGGGGGTGGTGCCGGTGATCCGGGTGCTGGCCGAGTCCCTGGCCGGCGCCGACGTCGAGCGGGTCCACGGAATCGTCAACGGGACCACCAATTACGTGCTCACTGAGATGGCTCGCAGCGGCGTCACCTACGGCGAGGCGCTCGCCCAGGCCCAGCGCCTGGGGTACGCCGAGGCCGACCCCTCCGACGACGTCAACGGCCGGGACGCCGCGGCCAAGATGGCCATCCTGGCCCGGTTGGCGTTCGGCACCCCGGTGGGCCTCGACAGCGTCCGCTACGAGGGCATCGAGCACATCACCCCGGACGACCTCGAGTACGCCCGCGAGCTGGGCCTGGGACTCAAGCTGCTGGGCACCGCCGAGCGGGTGGACGGGGGATTGTCGGTGCGCGTGTATCCGGCCTTCCTCTACGCCGGGCATCCCCTGGCCTCGGTGACCGGCCCGTTCAACGCGGTGACCGTGGAGTCCGAGGCCATCACCGAGGTGACGATGTCCGGTCCGGGCGCCGGCGGCCCCCAGACCGCCAGCGCCGTCCTGGGGGACCTGGTCAGCGTGGTCAGCCCGTCGGCGTCACCGGCCCCGGCCGCCGGGCGACCCGCCGAGGCCCTGCAGCTGGTCGGCGACGTCGAGTCGGCGTTCTACCTCCACCTCGAGGTGGCCGATGAGCCCGGGGTGCTCGCCCAGGTCGCCGAGATCCTCGGCATGCAGGGGGTATCGATCAAGTCGGTGGTTCAGAAGGGGCTGGGCGACGAGGCTCGCCTGGTGATGGTCATGCATCCGGTCCTGGAGTCCCGGTTCTTCGCTGCCTGTGAGCTGATCGGACGCCTGGGGTTCGTGCGCGCCGCCCCCCGCCCCATCCGGGTCATCGAGGAGGAGTTCGTATAGCCGGCGTAATCGAGCGATACCGGTCGGAGCTGCCGTTCGCGGCGGGCGACCCGGTGGTCTCGCTGGGAGAGGGCTCGACCCCGCTGGTTGCGGCGCCGGCGCTCTCGGAGCGTGCTGGGGTGGAGGTCCTGCTCAAGCTGGAGGGCGCCAACCCGACCGGCTCGTTCAAGGACCGGGGCATGACCTGCGCCGTGTCGGCGGCGGTCCGCGAAGGCGCCCGCGCGGTGATCTGCGCGTCGACCGGGAACACCGCCGCCAGCGCGGCCGCCTACGCCGCCCGGGCCGGCCTCGCCGGCGCGGTGATCGTGCCGGAGGGCAAGATCGCCACCGGCAAGCTGGCCCAGGCGCTGATGCACGGGGCCAGCGTCATCGCCCTGCGCGGCACTTTCGACCAGGCGCTCGAGCTGGTCCGCGAGCTGACCGATCGGCATCCCATCGCCCTGGTCAATTCGCTCAACCGATTCCGCCTGGAGGGCCAGAAGACCGCCGCCTTCGAGATCCTGGACGAGATCGGCGAACCCGACGCACTCTGCATCCCGGTCGGCAACGCCGGCAACGTGACCGCCTACTGGCAGGGGTTCGAGGAGCGGGGAGCCGCGCCCAGGATGCTGGGGTTCCAGGCCGAGGGGGCCGCCCCGCTGGTTCACGGGTCCCCGGTGGCCGAGCCCGAGACGGTGGCCAGCGCGATCCGGATCGGCAACCCCGCCCGCTGGGAGGAGGCGATGAGCGCGATGACCGGCTCGGGGGGCGCCATCCGGGCGGTGTCGGACGCGGAGATCGTCGACGCCTACCGCTTCCTGGCCTCCCGTGAGGGCGTCTTCTGCGAGCCGGCCTCGGCGGCTGCGGTGGCGGGCCTGATCCGCCATGGGGCCGGACCGGCGAGGCGGGTGGTGTGCGTCCTGACCGGCCATGGGCTCAAGGATCCCCAGACCGCGCTGGAGCAGGCCGGCGCAGTGGTCCCGTGCGAGGCGGAGCTTGCGGCGGTGGAGCGGGCGGTGCTGGGATGAGGCGCCACCGGCTGGTGCGGGTGCCGGCCTCGTCGGCCAACCTGGGCCCGGGGTTCGACGCGCTGGCCGTAGCCCTCCAGCTGCACCTCGAGCTCGAGGTCGAGGAGACCGGCTCGTTCGCCGTGCACACCGACCTCGACATTCCGCTCGACCGGCGCAACCTGTGCGTCAGGGGCTTCGACCGCCTGGCGCCCGCCGACCGCTTCAGCTTCACGATCCGCTCGACCATCCCGCTGGCCGGCGGCCTGGGAGCCAGCGCGGCGGCCATCGTGGCGGGGCTGATGGCGGCGGATCACGTCTTCGAGCTGGATGCCGACCTGCCGGCCCTGGCCACCGAGCTGGAGGGCCACGCCGACAACGCGGCGGCGGCGCTGCTGGGCGGCTTCGTCGTCTGCGCCGACGGCACGATCGGCCGCTTCGACGTGCCCGCCGGCCTGGAGGGCGTGCTGGTCGTGCCGTTCGAACCGGTGCGC
>DATFPO010000157.1:0-1695 GCA_035264745.1 Solirubrobacteraceae bacterium
CGTCAGCCAGCAGGCAATTCCACCCGGCGGTCGTTGGCACCTCTACGTGTCAGCGGACTGGAGCTCCGGTCCGCGCCGTCGAGGCAGACTAGGTCGCCGCCGGTCGGGCCAGGCCGACAAACGCGACCGCCGCCGCGGCCAGCAGCGCTGCTACGCACAGTGCCACGCTGGCCCGCGCGGCGACGTCGAAGCTGAGGTCGGCGCGGGCGATCAGCGCACCCTTGGCGCCGGCGCCGAGCCCCGCGGCGACCTGCCGCGCGCCCTCGATCGACTGGTGGGCCATCGCCCGCGCCGGGGCGGGGAGAGCGGGGAGTCCCTCCGCGAGGGTGGCTCGGTAGACCGCCCCGAAGACGCTTCCCACAAGCGCCACCCCGACCGCGCCTCCGATCTGCCGAGCCAGCTGGTTGACCGCACCGCCGTCGCCGGCCTTCTCCGCGCCGAGGTCGTTGATGACCACCGCGGTCGCCGGCACCAGGCCGCACACCAGGAAGGCGCCTAACAGCCCCATCGCCACCAGCACGAGCGCCAGCGGGGTGTGCGGGCCGATCAGCAGCAGGAGCGCGCTGGCGCCGGCCATCCCGCACAGGCTGGCCACCAGCGTCGCCCGGGGGCCCCACCGGCCGACCAATCGCCCGCTGGCGATGGCCGCGGGGACCATGGCCAGGCCGAGTGGCAGCAGCGCGAGCCCCGCCACGGTGGGCGGGCGGCCCTGCACGTACTGGAGGTACTGGGGGAGCACGAACAGCAGGCCGAGAATCACGAGGTAGGAGCCGAAGAGCGCCACCGCGCCCGCGACGACCCGCGGGCGCAGCAGCACGCCCAGATCGAACAGAGGGTGGAGCCGCCGCCGCTCAAACAGCACGAACGCCACTAGGCACCCGACCCCGATGACGCCGGCGGCGAGCACCACCGGCCGGCCCCATCCCCGGGAGGGCTCCTCGATGAGCGCGAAGATGACACCGCCCAGCCCAATCGTGGACAGCGCCACGCCCCCGAGGTCGAGCGGCGGTGCGCCCGGGCGCCGCGACTCGGGCAGCAGCAGGAGCCCCGCCGGGACGACGAGCACCGCCACCGGGATGTTCACCAGGAACACCGCCGGCCAGCCCAGGGCGTCGACCAGGACGCCGCCCAGGACCGGCCCGACGCCGATCGCCACTCCGGCCACCACCGCCCAGATGGCGATCGCCCGGGCGCGCTCCTCCACCGGGAACATCACGGTGATCAGCGCCAGCGCGGTCGGCAGGATCCCCGCCACCGCGGCGCCCATGAGGACGCGAGCGCCGATGAGCTGGATGGGCTCGGCGGACAGGGCGGCGAGCGCCGACGCGACCGCGAACAGGATGAAGGCGCCCAGGAACACCCGCCGGCGCCCGAACCGGTCGGCGAGCCCGGTCCCCAGGAGCAGCAGCGCCCCCAGCGCGACCAGAAAGGCGTCCATGACCCACTGCAGCTCGGTGAGCCCCGCCCCCAGCTCGTGCGAGATCGCGGGCAGCGCGACGTTGACGATCGTCATGTCGATGCCGCTGATGAACATCGCGCAGCAGATCACGCCGAGACCCCACCACCGCCGCGCCTCGGGCGGGCCGTGAGGGCCTGGGAAGGCGTGCAGGAAGCCCGGGTGCTCGATGGGGCGAGTAGATCAGGTCAGGCGCGGCGGGTGCCGCGGGCTACCGCTGATCGTCCCGCTCTTCGTCG
>DATFPO010000158.1:0-7250 GCA_035264745.1 Solirubrobacteraceae bacterium
CGGCGGCCAGGTGCTCCCGCGCCGCGGCGGCCAGATCAGGCCAGCGCTCGACGGTCCAGACCCGGCGGCACAGCGCAGCCAGGACCGCGGTCTGGAAGCCGTAGCCGGTGCCGACCTCGAGGACCTGCTCGGGGCCCCGCAGGGCCAGACCCTCCAGCATCCGAGCGGTCAGCGAGGGCTGGGTCGTCACCTGGTCGTGGGGAATCGGAACCGGAACGTCGCGATGCGCCAGGGAGGCATGCCGGCGCGGCACGAACCCCACCCGGTCGACCGCCGACAGCGCGCGCAGCACACGCGGATCGCGCACCCCGGCACTGCGTGCCGCAACAACCAGGTCCTGTTCCGACAACGGCTCGTCCAGCATGACACGCGGACCCGTCCCCGCGGGGCCGGTTGAGCCGGCGTGGCGGCGGGTACGCACCCGAACGTGGTTGAGGCGTTCGTCGACGACGAGGGCAAGGCGCCACCCCAGATCGCTGCCCTGATCGAGCAGGGCGAGCGGGAGGGCAGCCTGTCCGCGGCCGAGATCGACGCGGCGGCGCGTTCGCTCGAGCTCAGCGACGACCAGCTCGCCCGCCTCTACGACCAGCTCGAGCAGCACGGCATCGACGTGACTCCGGACGGCGGCGAGACCACCGCGACCGCCCCGGCGACCGGCTACCGCATCCCCGACCTCAACGAGCAGACGACCGACGCGCTGTCGCTGTTCTTCAACGAGATGCGGCGCTATCCCCTCCTGCACCCCCAGGAGGAGATCGAGCTCGCCAAGCGCATCGAGCGGGGCGATCTGGAGGCCAAGCAGCGCCTGATCAACTCCAACCTCCGGCTGGTGGTCTCGATCGCACGCAAGTACCACGGGATCGGCGAGCTGTGCCTGCTCGACCTCATCCAAGAGGGCATCCTGGGCCTGATCCGGGCG
The DNA here is from genome assembly GCA_035264745.1 of Solirubrobacteraceae bacterium. GTDB lineage: Bacteria > Actinomycetota > Thermoleophilia > Solirubrobacterales > Solirubrobacteraceae > DATAEY01. Next base: position 920 of record DATFPO010000158.1, read on the forward strand.
GCCGAGAAGTTCGACTGGCGCAAGGGGTTCCGGTTCTCGACCTACGCCACGCTGTGGATCCGCCAGGCGATCCAGCGCGGGCTGGCCGACCGGGGGCGAACCATCCGCCTGCCGGTCAACGTCGCGCAGCGCGAGCGCAGGCTCGCGACGGCCGAGCGGCGTCTGGCGGCGGAGCTCGCTCGCGAGCCCACGGCGGGGGAACTGGCCGAGGCGGCCGAGCTAACCCCCGAGCAGGTGCGCGACCTGCGCGACGCCGCCCGCGTGGTCACCAGCCTCGACCGCCCCGTGGGCGAGGACGCCGAGACCCCGCTGGGCGAGCTCCTGCCCGGCGACCGGGCCCAGCCCCAAGAGGAGGTGCAGGTGACGCTCGCCGAGCAGGCGGTGCGAAGCGTGGTCGCCGAGCTGCCCGAGCCCGAGCGTGAGGTGATCAAGCTGCGCTACGGCCTCAACGGGCACCGCGACCCCCTTCCGCTGGCCGGGGTGGGGCGCGAGCTGGGGGTCTCGCCCGAGCGGGTGAAGGCGCTGGAGGAGCGGGCGCTGGAGCACCTGGCGCTGCGGCGGGAGATGCAGTCGCTGAGCGAGGCGGCCTGAGGCGGCCGGGCGTCCGGCTCGGCTCCGGCCGGGGCCGCCGGTCCTCCGGCCGCTGGCGCTAGCGCGGATCTTCGGCGGACGGACCGAACGCCGTGGCCCCGGGGGGCGTGGCCTCCACCGGGCGCACCGCGACATCGTCACCGTCGCCCGGCTGGGTCGGCTCGACGATCTCCAGCCCCTCCAGCAGCGCGAAGAAGGCTCGCGCGTAAGCGCTGTGTGTCGTCCGCGTCCGCACCTCGGCCCAATCCACCTGCTCGCGCAGTGCGCGGGCGACCGCCAGCAGGGGCGCCAGGTCGAGGCCGTGCTCGTCCAGCGACAGCAGCCGGGCGACCAACACGTCCTCCAGCCGCATGACCCGCATGGTCACCGAGGCGACCGTGAGCTCCTCGGCGCGCTCGAGGGTGCGGTCGGTCACCCGGCCGGTGACCAGCTCGAAGATGAGATCGAGCATGACGTCGCCGTCCCAGGCCTTGTAGAGCCACTCCTCCGGCGGTCGCTCGGGGCGCATCCCGGCGGCGACCAGAGCCTCGAGGGCGGCGTCGGCGTCAGCGGGGCGCACGATCAGGTCGAGGTCGTTCGTCACCTCGGGGCCACCGCGCGCCCAGCAGGCCAGGCTGCCGCCCAAGGCGAAGGGGATGTCCGCGTCGCGCAGCGCGGCCGCCGCCTTGCGCAGCGTCTCCACGATCGGCGAGAACGCGCGCTCGATGTCGGGCATGCCTGGCTCCTTACCCGGGTCGGCGGTTTCCGAAGAGCGGCGAGGGGGCAGGCAAGCAGGCGCGATGCATGGGGACGGACACGCCGAGCCCCGCGTGCGGATCGCGGCCGCCGGGGACCTCCATTGCCGCGAGACCCGCCGCCGTGAGATCGAGGCGGCGTTCGCCCGGATCGCCGGCGAGGTCGACGCCATCCTGCTGGCGGGCGACCTCACCACCCACGGCGCACCCGATCAGGCGGCGATCCTCGCCGATGCCTGCGCGCCGCTGGAAGTGCCCGTGGTCACCGTCCTGGGCAACCACGACTGGCACGCCAACCGGACGGTCGAGGTCGTCGAGACCCTCACCGCCGGCGGCATCACCGTGCTGGACCGCAGCGCGACCGTCCTGTGCCTCGGCGGCCTCGAGGTCGGAGTCGCCGGGACCAAGGGATTCGTCGGGGGGTTCGCCGGCTCGCACATCCCCGACTTCGGCGAGCCGCTGCTGCGCGAGGTGTACGCCGAGGCCACCGCCGAGGTCGAGGCCCTCGACCGGGGCCTGCGCGAGGTCGCGGTCTGCCCGCTGCGGGTCGCGTTGCTGCACTACTCCCCCGCCCCCGAGACGCTCGAGGGCGAGCGGCACGACATCTGGTCGTTCCTGGGAACCGACCGTCTGGCCGCGCCGATCCGCGAGCACTGTCCCCACCTCGTGCTACATGGCCACGCCCATGGCGGCACCTTCTCCGGCTCGGTCGGCGAGGTGCCGGTCTACAACGTCTCGGTTCCGGTGATCGGGCGCGACTTCTGCGTGTTCGAGCTCAGCGGAGCCGGCGCCGCCACCGCGGCGGTGCACTGATCGCCCCGAGCGCCTCTAGCTGGGCGCCTGGCGCGGCTCGAGCTGCAGCTCGGCCTCGGCCTCGACCTGCCCGCCCGCCAGCTCCCGGCTGCGCTCCAGCTCGGCGTTGAGCTCCAATCCCAGCAGGAGCGCGATGTTGCCGATCCACAGCCAGACCAGGAAGGTCACGGCGCCGCCCAGCGTTCCGTACGTCCGGCTGTAGGAGGCGAAGTGGGCGACGTAGAAGGCGAAGCCCGCCGACGCGATGACCCACACCACGAGCGCCAGCACGCTGCCCGGAGTGATCCAGCGGAACGCCGGGAGCCTCACGTTGGGCGAGACGTAGTAGAGGACCGCGAACATGGTCAGAACCACCGCGAGCAGAACCGGCCACTTGGCGATGTTCCAGGCGGTCACCGCGGCCTGGCTGGCGCCGATGGCGCCACCCACCGCGGACGCCACGGGCCCGCTGACCACCAGCATGATCGCCACCAGCGCCAGCAGGAGCACCATGCCCAGGGTCACCAGCAGCTGCAGGGGCCGCAGCTTCCAGAACGGACGCCCCTCCCGCACCTCGTAGATCGCGTTGGACGCGCGGATGAACGCGCCCACGTAGCCCGAGGCCGACCACAGCGACACGCCGATCCCCACGACCAGCAGGACGCCCGCGGCGCTGCGGTGGGCGGTGAGGCTCTCGATCGAGGAGCGAAGCGTGCGGGTGGCGGAGGCGGGTCCCAGCTGTCCCGCGAGCTCCCCGAGCGCCCGGGCGGTCGAGTGCGGATCCCCGAACAGCCCCACGATCGAGACGAGCGCCACGAGCGCCGGGAACAGCGACAGGACCGAGTAGTAGGTGAGGGCGGCCGCCGAGTCGGTGAGGTTGTCCTCCCGGAACTCCTTGACCGCCCGTTTCGCGCTGCGCCACCACGATCGCGTGGGCAGGTCGGTGGGCCGGCGGGGCTCGTTCACGTGCCCGGGGGCGTCGCCGGCGCCCCGCCGGGCGTCAGCGGGCCCCCACGCCGGTGAACAGCTCGCGCAGGCGCAGCGGTCCGGCGCCGCCCGGCTCCAGCGGCGGCGTCGCGAGGCCGGCCCCGCGACGCATTCCCTCCAGCAGCTCGAGCAGGGCCTCGCCGGCGCTTCGCCGCGGACGCCATCCCAGCTGCGAGTGCGCGCGCGTGGTGTCCATGAGCGGAACGCCCAGAGCCAGGTCGACCCACCCGGGCGGAGCTGGCTGGAGGCGCAGCTTCCAGGTCACCGCCGCCGCCGCTCGCAGGGCCGCCGCCGGAACCCGCACCCGGCGGGCCCGCAGCAGCCGCCCGAGCTCGGCCGGGTCGAGCACGGGCTCGGCGGCCAGGTTGAACGCCCCGCGCGCGTCGCCCGTCGCCGCGAGCCGGTAGGCGTCGCCCACGTCGAGCGAGTGGACGGCCTGGAAGCGCAGTCTGTCCACGTCGGGCACCAGCGGTATCAATCCCGGCCGCAGCAGCGGCGTGGGCAGCAGCGGGCCCGCGAACAGCCGCCGTATCTCCGCGCCCGCCTCCCGCTTGAAGATCAGCCCCGGGCGCAGGCGAACCACCCGGACATCCGGGCGCTCGGACTCGAAGCGGTCCAGCATGCGCTCGACCTCGGCCTTGTCGCGCGAGTAGAACGAGGTGCGAATGCCCCCGGTGGGCCAGCCCTCGTCCACGCGGCGATCCTTGGGGCCGGGCGAGTAGGCCCCGACCGACGACGCGTAGACGAGCGCGGGCACCCCTGCCTCGGCGACCGCCCGCAGCACCCGCGCGCTGCCGCCCACGTTGACCGCGCGGGTGGCCGCCCGATCGCGCGAGGGTTGGATCAGCCACGCCAGGTGGATGACCGCCGCCGCGCCGCGCAGCAGGGGCACCAGGTCGTCGCGGACCACGTCGGCGGGCTCCCAGCGCACGCCCGGGATCTGCGTGGAGGGGGCGCGGCGCGCGACCCCGACGATGTCCTCCACGTCCGGGCCCTGGCCCAGCGCATGCAGGACGCTGGTGCCTACGTTGCCGGTGGCTCCGAGCACGACGACGCGCATGGCGGGGCGGCCTATCCGGTGCGGGTCCCGGAAACCGGGGCGTCAACCGGGGTTGGTGGGGTGGCCCGTCTGGGCGGTCTCGTCGCCGGTCTCGGCGCCGCGCGACTCGCCCTGGCCGCCACGCTCGGCCTCCGAGCTGCGGCCCGGGCCGTCCCCGGACTCGCCGTCGCCCTCGGGAGCCTGGCCGGGGGGGCCCTCCTCCGGAAGCTGGTCGGCCTCGTCTCGTTCGGTCTCGGTCACTGGCCTGCGCGCGGCCGCCGCCCGGCGATGTCCGGGCGGCGCCGCGCGAGCTTGGCTAGGAGGTCTTGCGCTCGAGGTTCGCCACCTCGTCGGCCTTGGCGTCGGCCCGCTCCTGGCTGCGCGCCAGCTCGTCCTTGGCCTCGCCCTTGCGCTCCTCCTGGCGACCCTCGCGCCGCAGCGACGCGTCGTCGGCCAGGTCTCCGGCCGCCTTCTTGGTGCGACCCGTGATCTTGTCCATGATGCCCATAGTCGTGTCTCCTTTCGGTCGCCTGAAGCCCTACCCACACGCTATGGGGGCAAAACGACAGCCCCCGCGCTGCGGGCCCGCGGGCTTATGCGGCGCGGCCGGCGGGCACTATGCGCGCCGTGCCGCGACTGAGACGTTCGGACTGCTCGGAGCCCGGAATCGCGCGTGTGCGTCGCGGACGGGGCTTCGAGTACCGCGACCCCGACGGGGACCGCGTCACGGACCCGGAGGTGCTGGGGCGCATCTCCGAGCTGGCGATCCCCCCCGCCTGGCGGGATGTCTGGATCTCGCTCGATCACCTCGGACACCTGCAGGCCACGGGTGTGGACGCAGCCGGCCGTAAGCAGTACCTCTACCACGAGCACTGGCGGCGCCGGCGGGACCAGGTGAAGTTCGACTCGATGCTGGATTTCGCCCAGGGGCTGCCGGCCATGCGCCGGCGGGTCAGGCGGGATCTGCGGGGCGAGGAGATCACCCGCACCCGCGTCCTGGCCTGCGCAACGCGCCTGCTGGACCTCGGGTTCTTTCGGATCGGCTCCGAGGACTACGCCGAGCGCAACGAGTCCTACGGTCTGGCCACCATGCTCAAGAGCCATGTCAGCGTGGACCGGGGCGAGGTGGTGTTCGACTATCCGGCCAAGGGCGGCAGGCGACGGGTGCAGGCGATCGCGGACCCCCACGTCCTGGAGATCGTCGCGGCACTGCGGCGTCGGCGGGGAGGCGGGCCCGAGCTGCTCGCCTACCGCGACGATCGGGGACGCTGGCGCGACATCCGCTCGGATGACATCAACGAATACGTGAAGGATGTGACCGGCCGGGAGTTCACCGCCAAGGACTTCCGCACGTGGAACGCGACCGTCCTGGCGGCGTTGGCCCTCGCGCAGGAGGCCGAGCCGCCGCGGTCCAAGACGGCGCACCGCCGTGCCGTGTCGGCGGCGGTCAAGCGGGTGGCGGTCTACCTGGGCAACACGCCGGCGGTGTGCCGGGCGTCGTACATCGATCCGCGGGTGTTCGACCGCTACCGCTCGGGCTGGACGATCCAGGGGGCCCTGGAGCGGGCGGGCAGCGCCGACCTCGCGCGGCCCCGCGTGCGCGATCGCATCGAGTCGGCGGTCCTCGACCTGCTGGAGGAGCGCCGAAGCCCGGCCCTGGAGAAGCTCGCCGCCTGACCCCGGCTCAGCGCCGCTCGCCCGGCTCGCTCACGGGGTCGTAGCTCGCCTCCTGGGTCGAGGGGACGTCGGTCTCGAGGCTGCGCTCGCCCATCCGGCGGCTCAGCGCCGCCCAGACCGCCGCGAGCCCCAGCGCGACCACCACGATCGGGATGCCGACGAACGGCGTGGCGCCGGCGATGACCACAATCAGGAAAATCGCGACCGCCGCGACGGCCAGGGCGATGACGACGTGCATGCCGCCGCCCTACCCAGCGCCCGCGGGCGGAAACCGGCCTGACCCGGCGCCCGCGCGCTGGTCCGGGATCTCGGGCCCCTTGGGGTCGGTAGCCGGCACTTCCGGCCCCTCGGGTTCCGGCTCGGTGGCCGGCTGCGGCTCGGGCATCTCGGGCCCCTGGGGAGGGCTTGGGTCCTCGGCGGGCGGCGACTCGGGGACCTGCGGGCCCGCCGGCTGGCTGGGCAGCGGCGGCTGGGCGGGCGCCGGCTCGGGGACCTCCATGGCGCTCAGATG
>DATFPO010000159.1:0-2343 GCA_035264745.1 Solirubrobacteraceae bacterium
GTCGCCGGTGATCGGCCCGTAGCGGCGGCGCCAGGACCGCTCGGCGGCCAGCGCGGTGGCAACGGCCGCCACCGCGCCCGCCGCGCACAGCCCGGCGACCGCAGCGCCGCCGGCCGCCGCGCCCGCCAGGGCGCTCAGCGCCGTGGCCGTGGCCACCGCGGCCACCGCCACCGGCGGCGTGGCCGCGGAGCTCAGCGAGCTGGCGAGCGACGCCGAGCGTGGGCGGCGTCCGGCCGCCAGCGCCACCACCATCGCCGACCTTCCGCACACCGGCACCGCGACCAGCGCGAGCCACAGCCCGGAGGTCACCACGATGGCGATCCAGGCGAAGCGCAGGAGCAGCGCCATCGCCGTGGTCGCCACCCCGCCCGCCCCGACTTGGGGCTCGCGCATGATCCGAAGCGCCTCCTCGGCCGGACGCCGGCTGGCGACGCCGTCGCCCACGTCGGCGACCGCGTCCAGGTGGAGGCCGCCGGTCACCAGCAGGTCGACCCCCAGCACCAGGGCAGCGGCGACCGCCGGGCTCCAGGCTCGGGCGCCCGCCCAGGCCGTCGCCGCCCACAGGGCGCCCAGCGTGAGCCCGGCCACGGGGAAGCAGAGCAGCGCGGCCCGGCCCGGCGCCCCGGCCCGCCGGGACACCGGCAGCACGGTGAGAAACGAGAGGGCGGCCCTCACGCCGGGATGGACGCCTGCTCGAAGGTGGCCATCCGGCTCAGCGCCGCCGCGGCGGCCCTGACCAGCGGGACGGCCAGCAGCCCGCCTGTCGCCTCGCCGAGCCGCATCCGCAGGTCGAGCAGCGGGTCCAGACCCAGCCGCTCGAGCCCCAGCGGCGCCCCGGGCTCGGTGGAGCGGTGGCCGGCGATCAGGTAGCCGCGGGCGGCGGGGGACATGGCGCAGGCCACCAGCGCGGCGGCCACCGTCGAGACGCCGTCGAGCACCACCGGCAGCCGCGCGCGTCCGCCTCCGAGGACCAGACCGACCAGCGCGGCGTGCTCGAGCCCTCCCACCGCGGCCAGCGCGCCGAGCGGGTCGGCGGGCGCGGGCCGATGGCGCTCCAGGGCGCCGCGGACGACCTGCGCCTTACGCGCCAGCGCTCCGTCGTCGCAGCCGGCGCCCGGCCCGGTCGCGCGCTCCGCCGGCGCCCCGGTGAACGCCGCGACCAGGCAGGCGGCCGGCGTGGTGTTGCCGATCCCCATGTCGCCGGTCACCAGGAGATCGACGCCGGCGGCGGCCAGCTCCTCGGCCATGCCCGCGCCGGCCAGCACGGCCCGGGCGGCGGCCTCGCGCTCGAGGGCCGCGGTGACCGAGAGGTCGGCGGTACCGGGCTGGACCTTCGCGCTGCGCAGGCGCGGATGGCGTGGGAGGTCCACGGCCACCCCGACATCGAGCACGCTCACCTGCGCGCCGACGCAGGTCGCCAGGGCGTTGACCGCCGCCCGGCCCGAGCAGAACTGGCCGACCATGGCCGCGGTCACGTCGGCCGGCCACGCCGACACCCCCTGGGCCAGCACGCCGTGGTCCCCCGCCGCCACCACCGCGGCCGGTCGCTCACAGACCGGCGGCGGACAGGCGCCCGCGATCGCGGCGAGCTGGATGCCGAGCTCCTCCAGGCGGCCGAGGCTCCCGGGCGGCTTGACCAGGCGGTCGTGGCGAGCCCGGGCCGCGTCGGCGCAGCCGTCGTCGGGCGCCGCCACCTCCCCGGCCAGCGCGAGGACCCGGTCCTCGGGCGTCATGCCGCCCGCCCCGAAGCCGCGTCGCGACGCTCGGCCGCCGCTCCGGCCAGGACCGCGGCGTGGACGGCGCGTGCCAGGCCGGACCCGACCGCGGTGGCGGGTCCGGCGAACGCGGCGCGCCCGCCCGGCGGACACGCGACGCACACGCTGTCGGTGGCGGTGCCGGTCGCCCATCCCCTGGCGTTGGCGGCCGGGACCCGGGCGTCGGCGAGCGCCTGGGCCTTGGCCTCCACCGCGGTCTGGAGGGCGCCGGCCAGACCGGCGTCGGTCAGCGGCTCGCCGACCACCACCAGCAGGTTGATCGTCCCGGCGCGGGGGAGCCTCCTCGGCCGGGTTCCGGCCGCGGCCAGGGCGTGCCGCGCCCCCACGGTGGCCAGCGCGGTGGCCCCCGCGCGCTCGGCCCGGGTGTAGGTGGAGACGTCGACCGCGGTGAGCATCCCCACCACCGGCTCGCGCAGCCCGGCCGACTCGGCGGCCAGGTGCTCGGCCGGATCGGTGCGGTCGTAGCCGGCCGGGACGCCGAGGTTCACCCAGGTGCGAAGCCAGCCGGGGCCGCCGCCCAGCACCGCCGAGGACAGGCAGCGATGCGCCGCGGGCAGCTCGGCCACCA
>DATFPO010000160.1:0-5561 GCA_035264745.1 Solirubrobacteraceae bacterium
GGATCCGCCGCATCCCCGTCTATCCCGCCGCCGACGGCTACGCGCTGCCGGGCGACGTCGCGCTGCTGGCCTCCAACGAGGCGCCCGATCCGCCGCTGCCCGAGGTGGTCGAGGCCGCCCAACACGCGATGTCGGGGGTCAACCGGTACCCCGACCCCACCAACGCCGCCCTGCGCGCGCGGCTGTCCGCGCGCTACGGCGTGCCCGCCAACCGGATCGCGGTCGGCAACGGCTCCTGCGACATCCTGATCGCCGCCGCCGAGGCCCTGCTCGAGCCGGGAGCCGAGATCGTCTACGCCTGGCCGTCGTTCTCGGTTTACCCGCACCTGGCCGCGCTGACCGGCGCCACCGCAATCGCCGTGCCGCTGGACCGCGAGGACCGCCACGACCTCGACGCGATGGCCGAGCAGGTGACGGTGGCCACGCGACTGGTGATCGTCTGCAACCCGAACAATCCGTCGAGCACCGCCGTCGGCCTCGACTCGATCGCCGCCCTGATCGACCGGGTCCCCCGGCACGTCTGCGTGATCGTGGACGAGGCGTACTGCGAGTTCAACCTGCTCGACGACCCCGACGCGTCGATCGAGCTGCTGGCCGGCCACCCCAATCTGGTCCTGCTGCGCACCTTCTCCAAGGTCCATGGGCTGTGCGGGCTGCGGGTGGGGTTCGGGCTGTGCGGCTCGGAGGACTTCCGCGTCGCGGTGGACCAGGTCCGCCAGCCGTTCTTCTGCAACGCCGCGGCCCAGGCCGCCGCCATCGAGGCGCTCTCGCACCAGGACGCGGTGGCCCGGCGGGTCGAGCACGCGGTGGCCGGCCGGCTCACCCTGGAGGAGGGCCTTCGGGACCTGGGGCTGCAGGTCGCCGAGTCCCAGGCCAACTTCGTCTGGCTGGAGCTGGGAGACGAGCGCGACGAGGCAGAGATCGTGCGCGGGCTGGCCGAGCGCGGAGTGCTGGTCCGCGCCGGCACGGCGCTCGGGCGCGAGGGCTTTCTGCGGGTGACGTGCGGCACTCCGGAGGAGAACGACCGCTTCCTGCACGCGCTGCGAGCCCTGCTCTGAGCGGGCGGCCCGTGGCCACCGCGCCGCCGGTCTGCTACAAACCGTCGGGAGCATGAAGGCTCGCAGCCGTCACACCGCTGTGCAGGACCCCTGCCGCGCCGGCGACGCGCTCTCCGGCGCCGACGGCCGCCCCGCCCGCCTCGCGCGGCGCTACTTCTCCTTTTACGCCTGGCGATTTAGCTAGGCGCTCGGCCAGCCACCGCAGCTGACCGCACCGAAGGTCCTCCCGGGCCGGGCGCCTACTCCCAGGGGCTCAACCGCCCATGCCGTTCGCCGTACGATTTCCCAGGCTTTCGAAAGGACAGACCAGATGATGATCGTGATGAAGGCAGACGCGACGGAGGAGGAGGTCCGGGCCGTCGTCGCGCGTGTCGAGAGCGCCGGCGCCCGGGCGCACGTCAGTCCGGGCGACGAGCTGACCGTGATCGGCGCCATCGGGGACCGCGAGCACGTGGCCCGGCTGGGGCTGGAGGGGCATCCGGGCGTGGACCAGGTGATCCCGATCCTCAAGCCCTACAAGCTGGCCTCTTCGCAGCTGCGCCGGGGTGAGCGCAGCGTGCTCGACATCGCGGGGCGCAAGATCGGTGGCGATCGCTTCGCGCTCATCGCCGGGCCCTGCACGGTGGAGGGTCGCGACCAGACGCTCGCCGCAGCGCGTGCCGTGCGCGACGGCGGCGCGGCGCTCCTGCGCGGGGGCGCCTACAAGCCCAGAACGTCTCCATACTCGTTCCAGGGGCTCGGGCAGGAGGGGCTGCGCCTGCTCGCCGAGGCCAAGGAGGAGACCGGGCTGCCGGTGGTGACCGAGCTGATGGACGCGCGCGACCTCGAGCCGATCTTGGAGGTGGCCGACGTCATCCAGGTCGGAGCGCGCAGCATGCACAACTACACCCTGCTCTCGGAGATCGGCCGCTCGGGGCGCCCCGCACTGATCAAGCGCGGCCTGTCCTCGACCCTGGACGAGCTGCTGATGTCGACCGAGTACGTCCTCAAGGAGGGCAATCCGAACGTGATGCTGTGCGAGCGCGGCATCCGCACCTTCGAGACGGCGTACCGGTTCACCCTCGACGTGATGGCGGTGCCGGTGCTCAAGGAGCTCTCGCACCTGCCGGTGATCGTCGATCCCAGCCATGCCGCCGGACGGCGCGACCTGGTCACCCCGCTGTCGCTGGCCGCCGCCGCGGCGGGCGCCGACGGCATCATGGTCGAGGTGCACCCCCAGCCCGACGAGGCCATCTGCGACGGCCCGCAGGCGCTGCCCACCGAGGGGTTCGCCGCGTACGCCGAGCAGGTCCACCAGGCCGCCGAGCTGGCCGGCAAGGAGCTCGCGCGGGTCTAGGCGGTCGTCGCGGCGTCCGAATGAACATCGCGCTCATCGGCGTCGGACTGATCGGCGGCTCCATCGGCCTGGCGGCGCGCGAGCGCCTGGGGGCGACGGTGCGCGGCTTCGACACCGGCGCCGGCGTAATGGACGCCGGGCTACGCCGGGGGGCGCTCGACGAGGGATGCGGCTCGGTGGCGGAGGCCGTCGAGGGCGCGGACACCGCGTTCGTGGCGGTGCCGGTGGGGGCCCTCGCGCGGACGGTGGACGAGACGCTGGCGGCGGCGGGAGAGGATTGCGTCGTGAGCGACGTGGGCTCGACCAAGCGCGCCGTGCTGGCCGGCCGCGACGACCCGCGATTCGTCGGCGGCCACCCGCTGGCCGGTGCCGAGACGTCCGGGGTGGAGCACGCCCGCCCCGATCTGTTCGAGGGAGCCACGTGGTACCTGACGCCTACGCCGAGCACCTCGGGGATGCTCTACGAGCGCCTGCACCGGACCGTCGGCGGCCTGGGGGCACAGCCGGCGGCGATCGAGGCCGGGTCGCACGACCGCCTGATGGCCAGCGTTTCCCATCTACCGCACGTCCTGGCCAACGTCCTGGTCTCCCAGGCCGCCGCCGCGGTCGGCGCCCAGCGCGAGCCGCTCCCGGCCACCGGGCCGAGCTTTCGCGACGCCACCCGGGTGGCGGGCGCGAACGGGGCGATCTGGACCGACATCTACCTGGCCAACCGAGACGCCCTGGTCGAGGGCATCGATGAGACCGTCCGGCGCCTGCGCGCCGTGCGCGAGTCGCTGGCGGCGGGGGACGCGGGCTCGGTGTCGGGCTGGAACACCGCGGCCGCTGACGACCGCCGCCGGCTCCTGGAGGCGCAGCTGGCGGGCGGTCCGGCGCACGAGCTGCGCGTGTCGGTGCCCAACCGCCCGGGCGTGGTGGCGCAGATCGCGCTCGCCCTCGGCCGGGCGGGGATCAACATCGCCGACATGGCGCTCTATCCCGCGCCGGACATGAGCGAAGGGGTCGTGGCCCTGTGGATCGGCGGTGACGAGGCCGCCGACCGAGCCCAGACGCTGGTGGCCGAGCTCGGCCTCCCGGTGGCGCGACCGTGAGGGTCCGGGTCGAGCCGGCGGCGCGGCTGCGCGGCGAGGTCGCCCCGCCGCCGGACAAGTCGGTCTCTCACCGGGCCGCGCTGCTGGCCGCCATGAACTCCGAGCCGGTCCGCATCCGCAACTACCTGGACTCGCGGGACACCAACGCGACACTCGAGGCGCTGCGCGCCCTGGGGGTGATCGTCGAGTCCCAGCCCGACGAGGTAATCGTCCGGGGCGGCGGCCTGCGCGACCTCCCCACGCTGGACGAGCCGATCAACGTGGCCAACAGCGGGACCCTGATACGGCTGCTGCCCGGCTGGCTCGCCGCCCAGGAGGGCGGGTCCTGGACGCTCGACGGCGACGAGTCCATCCGCCGACGCCCGGTGGACCGGATCGCCCGGCCGCTGACCATGATGGGGGCCCGGATCCAGGCCACCGACGACCGCTTCCCGCCCTTCAAGGTGCGGGGCGCTCGCCTGCGCGGGCTCGACTACGAGATGCCGGTGGCCAGCGCCCAGGTCAAGTCGTGCGTGCTGTTGGCCGGCCTGCTGGCCTACGGCGACGTGGCGGTGACCGAGCCGCTGGCCAGCCGTGACCACACCGAGCGGCTGCTGGCCCGGGGACGGGTCGGGATCGTGCGCGGTCCCGCCGAGAACGGGGCCCTGCGGGTGAGCGTCTCGAACGTGGACGAGCTCGAGATCGATGACATCGAGGTTCCGGGCGATCTCTCCTCCGCCGCCTTCCTGATGGCGGCCGGCGTGCTGGTTAGGGGGTCGCGGCTGCTGCTGCGCGACGTGGGGGTGAACTGGACTCGCTGCGGGTTCGTGCGCATCCTCCAGCGGATGGGCGGCGTGGTGATCGGGGACTTCGAGTCGCCGCACGCGCCGGACGACATCCCCGCCCACGAGCCGGTGTCCGACATAGACGTGACCGCCGGTCCGCTGGTCGGCACGGTGGTCGAGGCGCACGAGGTCCCGCTGGCCATTGACGAGCTCCCACTCGTGGCCCTCCTCGGGGCGTTCGCCGAAGGCCGGACGGTGGTGCGTGGCGCCAGCGAGCTGCGGCTCAAGGAGTCCGACCGGATCGCCCTGGTGTGCGAGGGCCTGCGGGACCTGGGGGCGGACATCGAGGCGACCGACGACGGGTTCATGGTCGAGGGCACCGGGGGGCTCGAGGGGGGCGGGTTCGACTCGCGCGGCGACCACCGCCTGGCCATGCTGGGCGCCGTGGCCGGCCTGGCGTCACGCGACGGCGTCGAGGTGGAGGGGATGGACTCGGCGGCGATCTCCTATCCGCTGTTCCTGGACCACATAGGCACGCTGGCCTGAGCCGCCGGGAGTTGCCGGTCGGCGCGGTGTCCCGCCGGGCGGCTCGGGTGCGGCTTGCGTAGGGTCCCGGGCATGATCGTGGCCATCGACGGCCCCGCCGGCGCCGGCAAGTCCACCGTCGCGCGGTCGCTGGCGCAGGAGCTCGGGTTCACCTATCTGGACTCCGGGGCGATGTACCGGTGCGTGGCCCTGGCCGCCGGCCAGAGCGGCGACCCGCCCGCGGAGGTGGCGCGCCGCGTGCGCATCGAGCTCGGCGGCAGGGTCTGCCTGGACGGGCGTGACGTCACCCAGGCGATCCGCGCGCCGGAGGTCACCGAGCTCTCGTCGCGCGTGGCCGCCGACCCGGGGGTGCGCGAGGCGCTGGTCGCCAAGCAGCGGGAGATCATGGCCGGCGGCGACTACGTCGCCGAGGGGCGCGACATCGGGACCGTGGTCGCGCCCGACGCGGCGGTCAAGGTGTTCCTCACTGCGTCGCCCGAGGAGCGCGCGCGCCGACGCGCCGCCGAGCTGGGCAACGATCCCGAGATGGTCCTGGCCGACCAGGCGCTGCGCGATGAGCGCGACCGCAGCCGCGAGCACAGCCCGCTGGCGCCCGCCCCCGGGGCGGTCGAGCTCGACACCACCGGGCTGACCATCGAAGCGGTCGTGCAGCGGATCGCCGACCTGGTACGCCCCGGCGCCTGAGCCCGGACCCGGGAGTCAGGGCGCGATCGAACCCGTCCTGACGTGCTCCGGCCGGAATCCGACCCCGATCAGCCGGGCCGGA
>DATFPO010000161.1:0-3987 GCA_035264745.1 Solirubrobacteraceae bacterium
GTCGCCGCCGCGCCCGCGGGTGATGGCGGCCAGGAACCCGACCGGCACGCGGGCGACCCGGGAGGCCTCATCGCGCAACGCCCGCAGCACCGGCGCGGCGTCCACCGGAGGGTTGGTATTGGGCATCGCCACCACGGCGCAGAAGCCGCCGGCCGCGGCCGCCCGGGTTCCGCTCTCGATGTCCTCCTCGTGCTCGTCGCCGGGGGTGCGCAGGTGCACGTGGGGATCGACGAACGCCGGGACCAGATGGCGCCCGGAGCCGTCGAGCTCCTCGATGCCCTCCTCGGCCGGCGGCGCGCCGGACGCCGCGATCTCCGCCACCACCCCTTGGCGCACCACCACATCGCGGACGTCGTCGAGGCCCTGCCGCGGGTCGACCACCCGGACGCCGCGCATCACCAGGTCCACCGGCGCGGACGGCGCAGCCGCGAGCGCGCTCACGCGGAGGCCTCCGCCGCCGCCGGCTCGGCCGCGGGCTGCGGCGTGAACGGCGAGGGGGCGGCCAGGAGCTCGAACAGGACCGCCATCCGAACGATCACCCCCGCCTCCACCTGGTCGGCGATGATCGCCTGGGGCGAGTCGACCACCTCCCCGGCCAGCTCGAGCCCCCGGTTGACCGGCCCCGGGTGCATCAGGAGCTGCCCGGGCGACAGGCGACGCCCGTGGATCTGATACCGGGCGGCGTACTCGCGCAGCGACGGGACGAAGGCCTCGGTCATGCGCTCGCGCTGCATGCGCAGGGCGTACACCACGTCGGCCTCGGCCAGGCCGTCTAGCGAGTAGCTGACCCGGCAGCCGAGCGCCTCGATGCCGCGCGGGATCAGGGTGGGCGGGCCGCAGACCGTGACCTCGGCCCCCATGCGGCGGAAGGCCAGGATGTTCGAGCGCGCGACCCGCGAGTGCAGCACGTCGCCCACGATCCAGATCCGGGCGCCGTCCAGCGCGCCCAGGCGGCCGCGGAGGGTGTAGACGTCGAGCAGCGCCTGGGTGGGGTGCTCGTGCTTGCCATCGCCGGCGTTGACCACCGTGGCCCGGCTCCAGCGCGCCACCAGGGCGGCGGCGCCGACGTGGGGATGGCGGACGACGATCGCCACCGGGTCGTAGGCGCTGAGGGTCTGGACGGTGTCCTTGAGCGACTCACCCTTGTCCACGGAGGACCCCGCCGCCCGGATCGACACGACGTCCGCGGAGAGGCGCTTGGCGGCGAGCTCGAAGGACGACGAGGTCCGGGTGGACGCCTCGTAGAAGAGATTGACGACCGTCCGGCCGCGCAGGGCGGGGACCTTCTTGATCTCGCGTCCGGCCACCTCGGCGAACGAGTCGGCCCGGTCCAGGATCCGCTCGATGTTGGCGCGCTCCAGGCCCTCGATCGACAGCAGATGCCTCACACCAGCGCCTCCTCCTGGGTAGCGATGGCCACCTCGTCGACGCCGTCGATCTCCTGAACCCGCACGTACACGCGCTCGTTGGCTGCGGTCGGGAGGTTCTTGCCGACGTAGTCGGGGCGGATGGGCAGCTCCCGGTGCCCCCGGTCGGTCAGCACCGCCAGCTGCACCCGGCCCGGCCGGCCGTAGTCGAACAGGGCCTCGATGGCGGCGCGCACGGTGCGACCGGTGAACAGGACGTCGTCGACGATCACCACGGTCATCCCGTCGATCGGGAAGTCGAGGTGGGAGGCGTTGACCACCGGCGCAGCCAGGCGCCCGCGCGTCCCGATGTCGTCCCGGTAGAAGGAGATGTCCAGGTCGCCCAGCGCCACGCCGGACGGGCCCAGCTCGGCGATCAGGCGGTGCAGGCGCCGGGCCAGGTGCGCCCCGCGGCGGTGGATGCCGACCAGGGCCGGCTGGCCATCCCGGTTGCCCTCGACGATCTCGTGAGCGATCCGCGTCAGCGCACGGCGCACGTCGTCGTGATCGAGAACGACCTTCTCTTCCTGCATCGTGCTCCTTCCAGGCCTCACTGGACCGAGTTAAAGGAACCGCCGCGATGAGCGTAGCAGCGACTTGCGACGTGACCCGGTCAGCGCCGGGCGACGGTGAGGTGGACGGTCGAGCCGGTCGGGACCACCACGCCACCGCCGGGGGTCTGCGCGACCACCTTCCAGCCACGGCCCAGGAGCAGGCCGACCAGCCCCGCGCCGTCCACGTCCAACAGGAACCCGGCGTCCTGGAGGCGATCCGTGGCCGTGCCCAGCGGCTCTCCCACCACCCTCGGCACGGCCGTCCTGGCCACCAGAGCGAAGTCCTCGGCCCGGGCGGTCTGGACGGTGATCGTCTCGACCTGGCGGACCGGACCGCCCCCCAACGCCAGGGTCAGGAGCACCCCGGCCAGACCCGCGAGCGACGCGGCCAGGGCAACCCCAAGCCAGCCCGGCTGCCGCCGGGTCATGTGCGCACCGGCTCCTCCCAGCGCACGAGCTGCGGCGGGCCGCGCTCGGGCAGGGGAACCTCGATCGTGTCGAAATCGCGGGGGACCACGGTGTTGGCGAAGATCGCGCGCGCCTCGTCGCGCAGCTCGCCGCCCCCGTAGCGGGTGGAGAGGTGGGTGAGGGCGAGTAGACCGACCTCCGCCTCGAGCGCCACCTGGGCTGCCTGGGTGGCGGTGGCATGCGCCGTCTCGGCCGCCCGCTCGCGCTCCTCGTCGGCGAAGGTGGCCTCGCACACCAGGACATCGGCCCGGTGGGCCGCTACGGTCAGGGTCGGACAGGGCGCCGTGTCGCCCGAGATGACCACCTTGCGCCCCTCGCGCCCCGGTCCCATGACCTGCTCCGGCCGCACGCCGTTCACGATCTCACCGCGCTGCAGGCACCCGAACGCCGGTCCGGGAGCCACCCCGAGCTCCTCGGCCAGCGCCGGGTCGAACTCCCCCGGCCGGGGATCCTCGTAGAGCGCGTAGCCCACGGCCGCGACCCGGTGGGCGACCGGGAACGCCGCCACCGAGTAGCGCTCGCGGCGGACCTCCTGGCCGGGCTCGAGCTCGACGAGCTCGAGCGGGTACGACAGGCGGCCGTAAACCCGCCGCAGCGAGCCCAGCAGCTCGCGCAGCCCGGGCGGCCCGTGGACCGCCAGCGGGCGCTCCCGCGCCCGCAGGTCGAAGGTCTTGAGCATGCCGGGCAGCCCGAGCCAGTGGTCGGCGTGATAGTGGGTGATGAAGACGTCGTCGATCTCGGGCAGCCCGACGCTCGCCACCAGCTGGCGCTGGGTGCCCTCGCCGCAGTCGAACAGCAGCCGGTCGCCCCCGCGCCGCACGAGCAGGGCCGGCAGCCCGCGGCGGGCGGTGGGCACCGATCCCGCGGTGCCGGCGAAGAAGATCGAGAGGTCCATCGGCCGACCGCCGAGCTTAGAGGCCCCTCGGGAGGAAACGGGTGCCGCTCCGGCGCGGCGTTAGTCAACGACCACCAGCCGGAACTCGACTTCCCCCTCCTCGGCCCGGGCCAGGCCCATGGTGTGAGCGGGGGCGCGCCGGCGCTCGGTCGGGCTGCCAGGGTTGAAGATCTGCAATCCGTCCGGGTCGCGCGCGTGGAGCGGGAGGTGGGAATGGCCGAACACGACGGCGTCGGCCTGGGGGAAGCGGCGGCGCAGTCGCGCCAGTCGGCCCCGCGCCGGCCCCGCGTCGTGGACCACCGCGATCCGGGCGCCCCCCGCCCGGACCGTCCGAGACTCGGGCAGCAGGGCCCGCAGCTCCGTGCTGTCGACGTTGCCCTGAACGGCGGCCACCGGCCCGTGCGCCTCGAGGTCGCGAAGGACCTCCAGGGTGCAGAGGTCGCCCGCGTGGATGATCAGGTCCGCCGCCTCCAGGCGCTCCAGGCAGGCGTCGGGCAGCCTGCGGGCGCCGCGCGGCAGGTGGGTGTCGGCCAGGATCGCCAGCAGCACGGCCGGCGGTCAGGCTAACGCTAAGCTGGCTGCTTCCGCGCCCGTAGCTCAGGGGATAGAGCGCGCGCCTCCGGAGCGCGAGGTCGCAGGTTCAAATCCTGCCGGGCGCGCTTCG
>DATFPO010000162.1:0-6934 GCA_035264745.1 Solirubrobacteraceae bacterium
GGATCTCGGCTCTCGCCAGCCAGGGCAGCCCCTCGGCGGGCATGCAGTACTGGCAGCGGAAGTTGCAGCGGTCGGTCACCGATACCCGCACGTCCCCGATCCGCCGGCCGTGGCCGTCGTGCAGCGGCTCGCGGGCCGTCATGCCGGCGGCCCCTCGGGATCGCCCGTCCGCGCCCCCGCGCTGATCCGCCGCGCCAGCTCCAGCGAGTCCTCCAGCGAACGGCCCGCCCGGGCGCTCACCCAGCAGGCCACGGGCGCCGCCACCCGCTCCGAGGCGTGGGCCGCCTCGGCCGCCAGGTCGAGGATGGCGCCGAACTGCTCGGGGGTGGGCGGGTCGACGCCCAGCTCCCGGGAAAAGCTGGCGATCCAGGCCTTGGCGTTCATCGGCGCAGCGGCAAGTTACTTCACCGGAGAGACCATGCGGCCGACGCCCGGGCGTGGGTGCCTGCAGCGGTTAGCGCCCTGACATCCGGTTCGCCGCCGGCGCGGGCCGCAGCTACGGTTTGGCGGCCATGCGGGAGGGGGTAGCCCGCCGCTTGCGAGGACTCGGGAGAGGTGCAGAGCAGCAAGAGGAAGATCCGCTGGCCGGCCCTCGATCAGCTCCGGGGCGATCCCCTGGGACTCGGCCGCGCCGCCCGCTCGCGTCGCTCCGAGCAGCTCGAGCCGCGCACCAGGACGGCCGACCGGGTGGTCGGATCGATCTGCCCGTACTGCGCGGTCGGCTGCGCGCAGCAGGTCTATGTCAAGGACGAGAAGGTGGTCCAGATCGAGGGAGACCCGGCGTCGCCGATCTCGCGCGGGCGCCTGTGCCCCAAGGGAGCGGCCTCCAAGCAGCTGGTGACCAGCGCCGGCCGGGAGACCAAGGTGCGCTACCGGCCGCCGCACGCCACCGAGTGGGAGGACCTCGACCTCGAGACCGCGATGGAGATGATCGCCGACCGCCTCATCGAGGCCCGGAAGCGCGGGTGGGAGGCGGAGGACGACGACGGCGCCCGGCTCAATCGCACCATCGGGTTCGCCTCCCTGGGCGGTGCGACGCTCGACAACGAGGAGAACTACCTGATCAAGAAGTTCTTCTCGGCGATGGGTGCGGTGCAGATCGAGAACCAGGCCCGCATATGACACAGCTCCACGGTCCCCGGTCTGGGGACCTCGTTCGGGCGCGGCGGCGCGACCACGTTCCAGCAGGACCTGCAGAACTCCGACTGCATCGTGATCATGGGGTCGAACATGGCCGAGTGCCATCCGGTGGGCTTCCAGTGGGTGATGGAGGCCCGGGAGCGCGGCGCGAAGGTCATCCACGTCGACCCGCGCTTCACCCGGACCAGCGCTCTCGCCGACCTGCACGTACCGCTGCGGGCCGGTAGCGACATCGCCTTCCTCGGCGGCGTCATCAACTACATCCTGGAGAACGACCGCTGGTTCAAGGAGTACATGCAGACGTACACCAACGCCCGCGTGATCGTCTCGGAGGACTTCGCCGACACCGAGGATCTGGACGGGGTGTTCTCGGGCTTCGATCCCCGGGACGGCTCCTACGACCCCGCGTCGTGGCAGTACGAGGGGTTGGAGATCGGGGCGTCGGCCGGTCAGCGGGAGATGGGCGCGGCGGTGGGCGAGCGGGCGCACGGCGCGCATGGCGGCGAGCTGCGTCAGGGGCTTGCGCCCGAGGAGGACGAGACGCTCCAGCACCCGCGGTGCGTGTTCCAGTTGCTGCGCCGCCACTACCGTCGCTACACCCCCGAGATGGTGGAGGAGATCTGCGGCGTGCCGCGGGAGACGTTCCTCGAGGTGGCCGAGGCGCTGTGCCAGAACTCGGGGCGCGAGCGCACGTCGGCGTTCTGCTACGCGGTCGGGTGGACCCAGCACACCGTGGGGGTCCAGTACATCCGCGCCGCCTCCATCGTCCAGCTGCTGCTGGGCAACCTCGGCCGCCCGGGCGGCGGCATCCTGGCGCTGCGCGGGCACGCCTCGATCCAGGGCTCCACGGACATCCCGACGCTCTACAACATCCTGCCCGGCTACCTGCCGATGCCCCACGCCCACCCCGAGAGCAGCCTCGACCTCTACGTCGAGCGCAACGCCCCGCCCACCGGATTCTGGGGCAACACCAAGGCCTACATGGTCTCGCTGCTCAAGGCGTGGTGGGGCGAAGCGGCCACCGCGGACAACGACTTCTGCTTCGACCACCTGCCGCGGATCTCCGGCGACCACTCGAACTACCGGACCACCCTCGACATGCTCGACGGCAAGGTGCGGGGCTACCTGCTGCTGGGGGAAAACCCGGCGGTCGGATCGGCCCACGGCAAGCTCCAGCGGCTGGCCATGGCGAAGCTGGACTGGCTGGTGGTCCGCGACCTCAACATGATCGAGAGCGCCACCTTCTGGCGCGAGGGGCCCGAGATCGAGACCGGCGAGCTGCGCGCGCAGGACATCGGGACCGAGGTGTTCTTCCTGCCCGCCGCCTCGCACGTCGAGAAGGACGGGTCGTTCACCAACACCCAGCGGCTGCTCCAGTGGCACCACGAGGCGGTCGAGCCGCCGGCGGACTGCCGCTCGGACCTGTGGTTCATGTTCCATCTGGGACGGATCGTCAGGCGCAAGCTGGCCGGGTCCACCGATCCCAGGGACCGCGCGATCCTCGACCTGACCTGGGACTACCCCGCGCACGGAGCCCGTCAGGAGCCCGACGCCGAGAAGGTGCTCGAGGAGATCGGTGGATGGGACGGCGAGGGCAAGCCCCTGAGCGACTACATGCCGCTCGTCGACGACGGCTCCACCGCGTGCGGATGCTGGATCTACGCGGGCTGCTACGCCGACGGCGTCAACCAGACGGCCAGGCGCAAGCCGGGCGACGAGCAGTCGTGGGTGGCGCCCGAATGGGCCTGGGCCTGGCCGATGAACCGCCGCATCATCTACAACCGGGCGTCGGCTGATCCGGAGGGCAGGCCGTGGTCGGAGCGCAAGCGCTACGTGTGGTGGGATGAATCGGAGGGGCGCTGGACCGGAGAGGACGTCCCGGACTTCTCCCCCGACAAGCGCCCGGACTACGTCCCGCCCGAGGACGCCAAGGCCCAGGAGGCGCTGCGTGGCGACCAGCCGTTCATCATGCAGGGAGACGGGCGGGCCTGGCTGTACGCCCCGAGCGGATTGGTCGACGGGCCATTCCCGACCCACTACGAGCCCCACGAGTCGCCGCTGCGCAACTCGCTGTACGCGCAACAGTCCAACCCCGTGCGGCAGCAATACCGTCGCCCGGAGAACCCCTACAACCCGACCGATGGGGAAGCCGGCAGCGAGGTTTTCCCCTATGTGATGACCACGTATCGCCTGACCGAGCACCACACGGCGGGCGGGATGACGCGCGGGCTGCCCTACCTGGCCGAGCTCCAACCCGAGTTCTTCTGCGAGGTGAGCCCGGAGCTGGCAGCCGAGCGCGGGCTCGAGAACGGCGGTTGGGCGACCATCGTCTCCTCGCGCGCCGCCATCGAGGCGCGTGTGCTGGTGACCGAGCGCATGACGCCCCTGACCGTCGGATCCGATCCTCCGCGCACGATCCATCAGGTCGGCCTGCCCTACCACTGGGGCAACCGCGGCTACACCACCGGCGACTCCGCCAACGACCTGTTCCCCCTCGCCCTCGATACCAACGTCCACATCCAGGAGGTCAAGGCGGCCACCTGCGACATCCGGCCCGGCCGGCGCCCGCGGGGACCTGCGGTGCTCGAGCTGGTCGAGGACTACCGCCGCCGCGCCGGGATCGACGAAGCAGGGGCGGACGATGGCTGACGGCTACGCGCTCGAGACCCACGCCTGGCCCGGGTCCTACGGAGACGAGGCGCAGCCCCGGATGGGGTTCTTCACCGACACCAGCCTGTGCATCGGCTGCAAGGCCTGCGAGGTAGCGTGCAAGGAGTGGAACGGCGTTCCCGAGGACGGCCTGACCTTCACCGCCGAGTCCTACGACAACACCGGCGGGCTGGGCGCCGACACCTGGCGCCACGTGGCCTTCATCGAGCAGCGGCGTCCGCTCGGCGTGCGCGATGCGCACCCCGGCGCGCTGGTCCAGGACGCGGCGCTGTCGCAGCTGGCCGACGAGGCGGGCCTGGAGTCCCAGCCCGACGGCGACGGCTTTCGCTGGCTGATGTCCTCGGACGTGTGCAAGCACTGCACCCACGCCGCCTGCCTGGACGTCTGCCCGACCGGCGCGCTGTTCCGGACCGAGTACGGGACCGTCGTGGTCCAGGAGGACGTCTGCAACGGGTGTGGCTACTGCATCCCCGCCTGCCCGTTCGGAGTGCTCGACCAGCGCGAGGGCGACGGAAGGGCGTGGAAGTGCACGCTGTGCTACGACCGCCTCCAGGACGGCGAGGAGCCCGCGTGCGCCAAGGCGTGTCCGACTGACTCGATCCAGTTCGGCGAGCTGGGGGAGCTGCGGGAGCGGGCGCAGGGGCGCGTCCAGGAGCTGCAGCGCTCGGGCGAGAGCGACGCCCACCTGTACGGCGAGGACCCCGGCGACGGCGTCGGGGGCTTCGGCGCCTTCTTCCTGCTGCTCGACGAGCCCGAGGTCTATGGGCTGCCGCCCGATCCGACCGTGACCACCCGCGACCTGCCCGGCATGTACGGGGTCATGGCGATGGCCGCGGGAGCGGTCGCCGCCGGCGTCCTCGGCGCCTTCGCGAGGGGCCGCCGGTGACCCCGCAGGGAGACGGCGCCCGGGATGCCGTCCAGCATCCCGGCACGCGGGGCCAGACCGCGGTGTCCGGAGTGGGGCGTCCCGCCCGCCGGCGGACCGAGGCCACGATGGTGCCGGACGCCCGGCCGTCGTCGTACTACGGTCGGCCGGTCATCAAGGAGCCGGTCTGGACGTGGGAGATCCCGTTCTACTTCTTCACCGGCGGGCTGACCGGCGCGTCGGGGGTGCTCGGGCCGGTGGCCGAGCTGGTGGGGAACGACCGGCTCGCCCGTCGCGCCTGGCTCGCAGCCCTGGGCGGCGCGGTGGCCAGCCCGGCGCTGCTGATCTCAGACCTCGGACGCCCCGAGCGCTTCCTCAACATGCTGCGCATGGTCAAGATCACCTCGCCGATGAGCGTCGGCTCGTGGGTGCTCAACCTCAGCGCCGCCTGCACCACCGTGGCCGCCGCCAACTCCTGGCTGGGCTGGTTCCCCCGCCTGGGGCCGGTGGCAAAGGCGGGCGCCGCCATGCTCGGCCCGTTCCTGGCCACCTACACCGGGGTTCTGCTCTCCGACACCGCGGTCCCGGTCTGGCACGAGGGCCGACGCGAGCTTCCCTTCGCCTTCGGCGGGAGCGCGATGGCCAGCGCCGGCGCCGCCGGGACCGCGCTCACTCCGATCTCCCACGCCGGGCCGGCGCGCAGGCTGGCGGTGGCGGGCGTCGCGCTGGAGGGCGCCGCCATGCAGATCATGGAGCGGCGCCTGGGCGACCTGGCCGAGCCCTACAGCTCGGGCCCGGGCGGACGCTACTCGCGGGCGTCCCGAGCGCTAAACGTCCTGGGCGCGGCGACGCTGGCGCTGGCCGGCCGGCGTAGCCGGGCCGCGGCGGCGGCGGGCGGCGTCGCGGTGATGGCCGGGGCGATCTGCGAGCGCTGGGCGGTGTTCAAGGCCGGCTTCGAGTCGGCGCGCGACCCGAAGTACACGGTGGCCCCCCAGCGCGCCCGACTCGAACGGCGCCGCGGCGCCGCGGCGGCCTGACCGGCCGGGCGCTCAGAACCTAAGTACCGCGCCGATGCCCTCGAACGTCCCGAGGTCGGGGTGGTGGCGGACCACGATCACGTCCGCCGACTGGGCCAGCGCCGCTTCGACCGCGGGCTCGAGGACGTTGTCCCGGCTCTCGGTCGGCGTGCCGTCGACCGGGCAGCGCTCGACCGAGCCGGTCATCCACCCGCAGCTCGGGCACACGCGCCCGGCCCGGCGCAGCCCCTCCTGGTAGAGGAGCGTCTCGACGCGGCGTTCGTAGAGGGCGCTCAGCACGTCCTCCAGCCCGGCGGCGGCCCGGCCGTTGGTGCCGACTCCGGCGGCGAGGCGGTCGAGCGCCTCGCGCTCGCGCCGGCGGAGCTGGGATTCCAGCGCGTCAGATGCCGCTCGCCGGACGTCGTCCGGGGAGGAATGCTCCACGTCCACGTCGATGCGCCCCGCCACCCGGGCGAGCACGTCGGGGTGGAGCTTGCTCTCGAACGTACCCGACAGCTCGCCCGGCGTCCCGATCAGCAGATGCGCGACCGGGTGCCGGCGCAGATGACGAGCGAGGGCGTCGGCCGCGTGCCGCAGGTGGTCCTCGACCTCCTCCTGGATCGAGCGCTGATACCGCGCCTGCGACCAACCGCCCTGGTCGTGCTGACCGTGCACGTCGTCCTGGAAGGAGGTCACCTCCACCAGCCGCTCGCCCGACCCGCACAGCAGCCGGGTGGTGCGCCGGTTGACCAGGACGACGCAGATGTCGGGTAGGGCCACCAGGTCGGCCAGCGGCTCCACCCAGGGGGTCTCGTCGATGACCACCGCCGAGTCGATCGGGCGGGGCAGCCGAATCGCCTCGAACAACCCTGCCGGCGTGCAGCAGTAGAGCGCCAAGGCGTGGGCGCCCCGGGCGAAGTCGCCGCGCTGCAGGAAGGAGCGAGCCCGCTCGACGTCCTCGAGCAACGCCACGTGCGCATCGTGCGAGAGCCCGGAGGCGTCGCGGGCCCGGCGCTCGGCCTCGTCACACAGGGAGGTGATCGCCGAGGCCCGGGCCGGCGGGGTGGGCAGCTCGCTGGGGTCGAGTCGCAGGAAGAGGCTGAGCACCCTCGCCTCGCCGGGACGCAGGCCGGCGAGGCGACGCAGGGTCCCGGAATCCAGGTCGTTCAGCTGCATCCCGGCGCGTCGGCCTAGACGCGGCGGCCGCGCGCCGGGACGGTCCGGAACACGTGGTCCCAGAACG
>DATFPO010000163.1:0-2767 GCA_035264745.1 Solirubrobacteraceae bacterium
GAAGCGCTCGGCGGACGCGGCCGGCTGTTGGTCGTGAACGAGCAGATCATCCCACCCGGCAACGAGCCACATCTGGGGAAGCTCGGCGATATGACGATGCTGCTGATCGGTGGCCGCGAGCGCACCGAGGCCGAGTGGCACAGCCTGTTCCAGGAGTCTGGGTTTAGCCTCACTCGAGTGGTTCCATTGCCATCGCTGACGGGCGCAGGCGTCATCGAGGGCGTCCCGTCCGATAGATGACCAGCACCCGACTACAGGTTGCTGATGCTTGCCCCCGAGCTAAATCGAGAGCCTTTTTCCGCAGCCTGCTAGACTCGACTTCCGCCATTATGCCGTAGCTGGGACAGGGTCGGGGTGGGGCTGGGGAGAATTACAGTGGCAGCGTGCGGGCCGCGGTGGCGCAGAAACGTACAGCCGCCAGGAGTCCTGGCGGAGCGCGGTGAGCATGTCGAAGAAGGACGGGGTCGTCTTGGTGCGGTACCAGGGGCGTGTCAGCCAGGGGGTCGCCAGCCCCTGCTGGGCCCGCTCGGCGTACCACAAGAGCACTAAGGCATAGACCAGGCCCGCCAGCGGTGCGGTGCGGGCCACCGCCTGCTCGGTCTGGTTCTGGGGCTCTGCGAACCCGAGGAACTGCTTCTGGTCGTGAAACGTCACCTCCACCGTCCACCGCCGCGCGTAGCCTTCGAGGATGAAGGCGGGGGCCACGCTCAGGTCGGTGCAGAAGAAGGCCTCATCCCGACGCCGGCCGCTCGGGTCGCGGACGACGACGATGCGGACCGGCCGGTCGCGCAGGGCGTGGTACCAGAGGGCGGTGCAGGTGAAGACGTGGGGGGTGACCGGGCGGCCGTAGAGTGTGAGCGGCAGCGGATCCCAGCGCCGGCGCGTGGCGGCCATCGCCTTCAGAGTCGGCAAGCGGTGGCCACGGCGCCGGGGGCGGCCGCGCTGGCCGGGCCGGCGCCGGCCCGGCCGCGCCCAGAGGGCGGCATCCAGCCGCAGGCGACTGAGCACCTCGACGGTGGGGGGGCGGCCTTCCAGGAGGGTCCGACACGCGTAGGCGCTGTCGGCCACGACGTAGACGGGGCGTTCCCCGGCCCACTGGGCGACCACCCCGATCAGCTCGCGCGCCAGTTCCGGCTTGGTCGCGCGCGCGTGCCGGGCGTGGGCGTCCTGCGCGGCCTGGAGGCGCCAGCCCGCCCCGCGGCGGGAGGGCGCGTCGGCCTGGCCGCCCCGCTTGGCCCCGACGTAGAGCCGGAACAGCAGCGGCAACGCGAAGCCGCGGCCGGCGCCCGTCGGCAGCGGCACCCAGAGCGCCAGCACAACCCAGACGTGCCCGAAGCTGCAGAACGGCTTGCGAACGGTCGAGAGCAGCGGGTCGTGATGCATCGTGGCCAAGCTGATGGCCTTGCCGCCCTTGCGGGCCAGGGTGTCGTCGACCAGGACGAGCAGCGGCCCGCCCGGCGGGAGCCAGGCCAGCGCCAGGGTGAAGACGACCCGCCCGACCGCATCCAGGCTCCACCGGGCGCGGCCAAAGAAGCGGTGGAAGACCGAGATGTGCCGCCGGCCCACCACGCCCGCGGCCAGCCCGACGGCGGTGACGGTGCGCCGGCCGTGGCAGTGGACCCAGCCGGCGACGACCAACCTGAAGTTCCGGTAGCTCGGGGCATGGAAGCACGGCTCGAACGCCGCGAGCAGGGCCACGAAGGTGTTCGGTAAGATGACCTCGGGCATGGCTCCCTCCCTGGTGCCTGACACCTCCAGGGTGATCCAGGGAGCCATGCCCCGTCAACGTGCGCGGCGTCGGTCACGCGCGGCCGCCTCAAAAATGGCGGAAGTCGAGTCTAGGCGTTGGTTCGGAGAGCACGTTGCGCGGCGAGATACTCGCCGTCCTCGGCGAATGCCCGGTCGGGGTCCTCGATCAGGTAGAACGGCGCCAGCGTATACGCCTGCCGCTCGTCGTCCCAGGCTAGCCAGAAGCCGTGGACGTGTCCCTCCCCGTCGAGGACGAAGCCCGAGACGGCCTCGAGGCCATCTGGCAGCGCGAGTCCCTCCCGCTGCGTCAGGAACAGGGCGTGGCGGCCGATCCCGCGCTCGGCTAGGAGCCGGTCGATCAGGCGCTGTTCCCGTGACCTGCGCCTCACCGGTAGGTCGAGCGCTCGAGCCGGCGGACGTAGATCTCGCCGCGATCCGGCCGAAAGTGGGTCGTAATCCGCGCGCCGTCGCCGGTCAACCCGGTGAAGCGATTGTTCGCCCGGTCGTAGAAGCCGACTCGTGGGGCCTGCGTCTCGCGGTCGACGTAGGTGAACATCACGCCGTCGCGGATCGTCTCGCGGGCAGCTCGATCATACTCCTCGGGGGCGCGGTACGATCCCTCCGGCCCGTGCTTGTCGAAATGGGCCCGCAGCTGGCCCGGCGCCCACCTGGCCTCAAGATAGTGCGCCCGCTCGCCCTCGCCCGGCTCTGCGCTCGCCTCGGTCTGGGCCACCGCCCGGCAGCCGGCGCTCAGGAGGAGCAAGAGGACGAGGACGATGCCGGCCAGGCCGGACGTTGGGGTCGCGTACCGCGCGAGCATGCCCACAGCGTACCAGTCCGGGAGCTGCCGAGAGCTGGGTCCAGCGGTGAACCACGCGCCCGCCCCGCTTGCGAGGCGCCGACTTGCGGGGCATCATCGGCAGGTCCGATCCTTCGGCGATAAGGGAGGCCCTGTGGACGCAACGGAGCTGTGTTACACTTCGGTCATCGATCTGGTCCGGCTGATCCGGTCGAGTGA
>DATFPO010000164.1:0-5923 GCA_035264745.1 Solirubrobacteraceae bacterium
CCGCTCAGGCCCCGGGCGCGCAGCCAGAGGAAGTTGGCCTGGCTGGGAAACACGTCGAGCGGGAGGTCGGAGAGCGCCTCCATGGCCCGGCCACGCTCCGCGACGACGGCCTCCCGGCGCCGCGCGACCAGCGGGCCGCACTTGCGCAGGGCGTCGAGGGCGCCGGCCTGCGCCAGGTCCGAGATGCCCAGCGCCGGGTGGAGCCGGTCGATCAGCGGCTCGGAGCCCGGACCTCCGAGCACGTAGCCGCATCGCAGCCCGGCCAGCCCGTACGCCTTCGAGAACGTGCGGAAGACCAGCAGACGCGGAAAGTCGTCGAGCAGGCGCAGGGTGGAGCCAGGCGGCTCGGCGTCCACGAAGTCGCCCAGCGCCTCGTCCAGGAGCACCATGACGCGCTCCGGGAGCTGCTCGAGCACGCCGCGCAGGTGATCGGTCTCCAGGTAGGCGCCGGTCGGGTCGTTGGGGTTGCACAGGGCGAGGATCCTGGTGCGCTCGGTGACCGCCGCGAGCAGCGCCTCGGGATCGTGCCCGCCGTCCACCGGGACCGCGTGCCCGCGCGCCCAGCGCGCCATCAGGGGATAGAGCGGATACGACGGCCACGGCGTGATGAGTTCGTCTCCCGCCTCGATCAGCTCCCGGGCGGCGGTGACCAGCAGCTCGGAGGCTCCGTTCCCGACCGCCACGCGATCGGCCTCGAGGCCGTGGCGACGCCCGATCTCCCGTCGCAGTTCGCCCGACTGGGAGTCGGGCGGGCGGTTGATGCCCCGCCGCGCGGCGTACGTGATGGCCGCCACCACGTCGGGATGGGGGAACTCGTGCCAAGTGGTGGCCGAGAGGTCGAGCGGGTCGATCCGGGCCAGCGCCCGCCGCCGCCGCTCGTCGGCCCGCGCCCGCAGCTGCGCGCTGGCCTCGGCATCGGACATGCCCTCGAACTGCCGGTAGTGGTCGAGCAGCCCCATGCCGGCTCAGCCGGCTCCGCGGCCGGCGGTCACGGGGCGAGCGGGGCGAGCTGCGGGGTCAGGCCGCCGATGAGCAGCAGCCATCCGAAGAACAGCGTGGCGCCGATCGCGGCGGACACCGCGAAGACCCGGCCGATCATCCCCTCTCG
This sequence comes from Solirubrobacteraceae bacterium, assembly GCA_035264745.1. Lineage (GTDB taxonomy): Bacteria > Actinomycetota > Thermoleophilia > Solirubrobacterales > Solirubrobacteraceae > DATAEY01. The sequence continues at coordinate 1,109 of DATFPO010000164.1, forward strand.
CTGGTCGTGCCCGCCGGCCCGCCGGGCCAGGATCCACATCAGGTCCAGCCGGCGCATGATCATCAGTCCGAACAGGAGGGTCATCAGGAGCCCGAAGAAGGCGACGACCATGCCGAGGAAGGTGCTGCCCGACCAGTAGTCGACCTGCGAGCCGACCCACATCCAGGCCACCGGCAGGGGTCCCCAGAAGAGCAGGCAGACGGCGATCATCGTGATCAGCAGCACCCCGGCCACGCCGCGGTCGAACGTCTGCCGCAGCGGGCCGCCGTGCCGAGGCAGGGCTCGGTAGCGGATCGGACGGGTCCCGGGACGCCGTCCGACGAACAGCCCTCCGTTCTCGGTTGGGTCGGTCCTCATCGTGCGCGACGCCCTCCCCGCGGCTGCTCTGCCGCCCGAAGGGCGCCCACCGACAAGTTAGCGCCTGGCTGAGTGACCCCACGACACCGCGGACGCGCGGCGGCGGAACCATTCATTTAGCGATAGAGCGAATCGAAGACGTCCTGGTACTTCTCGTTGACCACGTTGCGCTTGACCTTCAGCGTCGGGGTCAGCTCCCCGCCCTCCTGGGAGAGGTCGTGGTCGAGGATCGCGAATCGCTTGACCCGCTCCACCTGCGCGTAGCGGGAGTTGACCTCGTCGAGCACGCCCTGGATGAGCTCGTGGACCTTGGGCTCTCGGCTGAGCGACGCGACGTCCTCGGCCAGCCCGTGCTCACGCGCGAAGTGCACGATCTCCTCGGCGTCCAGGGTGATCAGCACCACGGGGTACGGGCGCCGGTCCCCGTGCATGACCGCCTGCGAGATCCAGCGCGACTGCTTGAGGTCGTTCTCGAGGTTGGCCGGCGTCAGGTTCTTGCCCCCGGCGGTGATGATGATGTCCTTCTTGCGGCCGGTGATCCGCACGTAGCCGTCTTCGTCGATCGACGCCAGGTCACCCGTGTGCAGCCATCCGTCCTCGATGGCGCCGAACGATGCGTCGGCGTTCCCGTAGTAGCCCTGGAAGATGTTCGCGCCCTTGAGCAGTAGCTCGCCGTCGTCGGCGATCCTGGCCTCCACGCCCGGCAGCAGGCGCCCGACGGTTCCGAACTTGTGCTCCTCGATCGTCGAGTAGGTGGCCACGGTCGCCGTCTCGGTCATCCCGTAGCCCTCCAGGACCGGAACCCCGCAGGCATAGAAGAACTCGAGGATCTCGGGCGCGATCGGGGCCGCGCCCGTGACGGCCTGGCGCACCCGCCCCCCGAACGCCGCGCGGACGTTGGAGAAGAGCTGTTCGTCGGCCTGATCGAAGGCGTCCTGCAGCTCGGGCGGCACCTGCTGCCCCGCCCGTTGCAGCTCGCGCACCTTCATCCCGACCTTCACCGCCTGGCGGATCCTGTCGGGATCGCCGTTCGCGGTGACCAGCGTGTAGAGCTTCTCGAAGATGCGTGGGACCGACGGGAAGTAGGTGGGCTTGATCTCCGACAGCTCGGCGATGATCTGCTTGGTGTCGCCCCCGAAGTACGCGAGCTCGCCCCCGAGGTCGAACGACAGCAGCTGGACGAGCAGGGCGAACGAGTGGGCGAGCGGCAGATACAGATAGGTGACCTCGCCGCTCTCCAGGATGCTGTTGACCTCGCACATGTGCAGGACGTCGCGGTAGTTGCCGTGCGACAGCACGCAGCCCTTCGGGGGGCCCGTCGTCCCGGACGTGTAGATGAAGGTGAACGGGTCGTTCGGGCCGACCGCGTCCGTGCGCCGATCGAGCTCTGCCGGGTCGACGCCGTGGCCGCGCTCCCGAACCTCCTCCAGCGAGATGGCGTCACCGGCGTCGGCCGAGGCCTCCATCACGATCACCGTGCGCAGCTCGGGCAGCCGCTCGCGCACCTCGGCGACCTTGGCCAGCTGGGCCGCGTCCTCGCAGACGATCGCCCGGGCATCCGAGTTGCCCGCCACCCATTCGCACTCCTCCGGCGAGTTGGTCGGGTAGATCGGCACCACCACGCCGCCCGCGGCGGCCACGGCGAAGTCGCAGTAGGTCCACTCCGGCCGGGTCTGGGAGAGGATGCACACCCGGTCGCCCGGCTCGATGCCGAGGGCGATCAGGCCCAGCCCGATCTCGCGGACGATCTCTCCCACCTGCCGGTAGGAGAGGCCGTGCCATTCACCGTCTCGCTTGTAGCGCACCGCCGTCTTGTCGGCGTGCTTCTCCGCCGCCCTCGGCAGCAGGTCAGCGATGGTGCGCGAGCCGGTCGACGACTCGGTGGTGGGCGCGGTCGTGGCCTCCATCTCTTCTCCCGGTCGGAAGAGGGAGATTCTAGACGCGCGGAGCGCAAGCGCCGGGGCGGGCGGTCACGCCCGACGTCGGCCCGAGATCAGGCGCGAGCCGCCTGCTGCTGAGGCGGAGCCTGCTGCTCTCGCAGGCTGATCTCGAACAGGGTCTTGTCGATCCGGCCTTCGAAGATGGGCACCCCCATCTCCATGCACTTCCTGATCACCTCCCGGCGGTCGAGCCCCGATTCGCGGGCGAGCTCCGTGGGCGTCAGGTGGATCGACATTTGCGAGGCGCCTCCTCGAGGTTGCTCGAACCGAGTGTATATCGCCTGGCCCAGACGGGCTCAATGCCCCCCGCCTGCGCGGCTCAGACCGGGTTGGGGACGTCGATGAAGCGATGGGCGACGTCGAAGCGCTCGGACACCACGTCGCCCAGACGGCGTATCCCGAACGTCTCGGTCGCGTAGTGGCCCGCCGCCACGAAGTGGATGCCGGCTTCCCTGGCCTCCTCCATGGCCGGCTCGGCCGGCTCGCCGGTCAGGAACGCGTCCAGGCCGGTCTGCACCGCCTCGCCCAGGCTGCCCGCGCCGCCACCGGAGACGATGCCCATCGAGCGCACGCGCTCGGGCCCGTGGTCGAACACCAGGGGACGGCGCCCGGTGAGCGCCTCGACCCGGGCGAAAAGCTCCTCCGCGGGCAGGCCGTCGCCCGGAAAGCGCGCCCGAACGCCGATCGCCATCCCGCGGTGGCGCCCGAACGGCTCGCGCTCTTGACAGCCCAGGCCCGCGGCGATCAGAGCGTTGTTGCCGAGCTCGGGGTGGGCATCCAGGGGGAGGTGGTAGGCGGCCAGATTCATGTCGCGCTCGAGGAGCACGCGAAGGCGGGCGGCCAGGGTGTGAGACAGGCTGCGCGGCTCCCGGTCCCAGAACAGGCCGTGGTGGACCAGCACCAGGCCGGCCCCCGCCGAGGCCGCCCGCTCGAACAGCTCGCGATGGGCCGAGACGCCCGTGGCCACCAGGTCGACCTCCGGGTGACCGGGAACCTGCAACCCGTTGGGGCCGTAGTCGTCGAAGCGCTCGCTGCCCAGCAGCGCGTCGAGGTGCTCGAGGATGTCGTGGACCGCGGCCAGTCGGCGATCGGGCCTCGAAACGGTGCCCGGCCGGGAACGCTACCGGTCCCCACCGGCTCGGCTCCGTCGGCGGGCGGCGATCGGGCCGCGCTGTGGGATACTGGTCCGTCCTCGGGGCGTGGCGCAGCCTGGTAGCGCGCACCGTTCGGGTCGGTGAGGTCCCCGGTTCAAATCCGGGCGCCCCGACTGGCGCCGGCGATTCCGGCCCGGTCGCCGCCGGGTGCCGTCGTACGTGAGGCCGGGCGCGCGAAGACCCCCTGACGCAGCATCCACCTGACCCGGTTCGGAGAGAAGCGAGAGGGGCAACCCGCGGTGGGAGTTGAGCCGGTCGACGGCCACGACGTCACCAGGGTGCGGGCGGACAACCCCAGCCCGCTCACCCTGGACGGCTCCAACAGCTGGGTGGCCGGACGCGACCCCGGCTGGGTGGTGGATCCCGGCCCGCGGCTGGAGGATCACCTCGAGAGGCTGGAGGAGGAGATCGCTCGGCGCGGCGGGCTGGGCGGCATCGCCCTCACCCACAGGCACCCCGACCACGACGAGGCCGTGCCGGCGCTGCTCGAGCGGGCTGGGCCGGCCGCGGTGGCAGCGGCTATGGGCGGCGACGTGGCACTGGACGACGGCCAGACGTTCGGGCCGCTGACCGCGGTCGCGGTCCCCGGTCACTCGCCCGACCACCTCGCGTTCGTCGCCGGGCGGGTCTGCTTCACCGGCGACGCCGTCCTGGGTCAGGGCAGCGTGTTCATTGCTCCTCAGGCTGGAGCGATGTCGGCGTACCTGGAGGGGCTGCGGCGGCTGCGCGCGATGGACCTGGCGCTGCTCTGCCCCGGGCACGGGCCGCCCGTGCGCACTGCGCGAGCCAAGCTCGACGAGTATCTCGAGCACCGGCTCGACCGCGAGCGGCGGCTGGTGGCGGCGCTCGATCAGGGTCACCGCGACGAGGACGATCTGCTCGACCAGGCGTGGTCGGACGTCCCGCCACAGCTGCGTCCGGTCGCGGCCCTCAGCCTCAAGGCCCACCTGCACAAGCTCGCGGAGGAGGGGCGGTTGCCGTCCGGCATCGACCTGTCCACGCCGGACGGCCTAGACCTGGCAGTCTGAGGGCTGCATCGCGCAGACGGGTGGGCTTTCGTGGTAGTCTGGCCGCCCTGTTAGGGCACCCTAACCCGCAGGTCGACCACCAAGGAGATTCGTGAGCCTAACCGAAACCGCGGCCCTCGGCGCGCTGGCCGGCTTCACCATCTATCTGGGTCTGCCCCTGGCTCGCCTGCGGCTGCTGAGCGAACGGTCCCGGGTGGCCCTGGCGATGTTCGCCGTGGGCGTCCTGGCCTTCCTGTTCGTCGACGTGATGGCGCACGGCGAGGAGATCCTCGAGGACGCGGTCGGCCGGCTGGGTGCGGGCAAGGCCGGCGCGGGCGAGGTGCTCCTCTACGCCGC
>DATFPO010000165.1:0-5576 GCA_035264745.1 Solirubrobacteraceae bacterium
CGGCTGAACGCGGACTGGATCCGCACCACCCGCCCCTTCGCCCTGGCCGCCTGGCTGTGCCTGGGCATCGGCGTCGTCCTGGGCGCCCGCTGGTCCTACTCGGAGCTGGGCTGGGGCGGCTACTGGGGGTGGGATCCGGTCGAGAACGCCTCGCTCATGCCGTGGTTGACCGGCACTGCATTCCTGCACTCGGCGGTCATCCAGGAGAAGCGCGGGATGCTCAAGGTGTGGAACGTCTCGCTGGTCCTGGCCACCGGGATCCTGGCGGTCCTGGGGACGTTCCTGGTGCGCTCGGGGATCCTCGATTCGATCCACGCCTTTGGCGCCTCGACGCTCGGCGGCCCCTTCCTGGCCCTGATCGCCGTGATGGTGGGCGGCTCGGTCGCACTCGTGGTGTCGCGGCGCGCGCAGCTTCGGTCCGAGCACCGGCTCGACTCTTTGGCCTCGCGGGAGGCGGCGTTCCTGCTCAACAACCTCGTGCTGATCGGGCTGTGCTTCGTGATCCTGTGGGGGACGTTCTTCCCGCTGATCTCCGAGGCGGTGACCGGGACCAAGGCCGCGGTCGGGCCGCCCTGGTTCGACCGGTACATCGTGCCGCTGGCCCTCATGCTGGTCCTCCTGGCCGGCATCGGGCCGGTGATCGCGTGGCGGGCGACCTCGGCGGCCAACCTGGCCCGCAGCTTCGGGTTCCCGGTGGGCGTCGCGACCGGGCTGCTGGTGGTCCTGGTCGCCGCCGGCGTGGGTCGCCCGGCCGCACTGGCCATGTTCTGCCTGGGCGCCTTCGTGGCCGCCGCGGTCGCGCAGGAGTTCTGGCGGGGCGTGGGCGCGCGCCGCGCCGTATCGGGTGAGTCGCCGTCGGTTGCGCTCGCCGCGCTGGTGCGGCGCAACCGGCGGCGATACGGCGGCTACGTCGTGCACCTGGGCATCGCGGTCCTGTTCGTAGGCGTCGCCGCCTCCTCCGCGTTCCAGCACGCCCGCGACGTGCGGCTGTCACCGGGGCAGAGCGCCCGGGTGGGCGGCTACGACGTCACCTACGTCCGCCCGACCAGCCGACTGGTCGGCGAGAAGATCTCATTGGGCGCGGTGCTCGACGTTCGCCGCCACGGCCGCCATGTCGCCACCCTTCGGCCCACGCGCGGCTACTACCCGTCGCTCGACCAGCCCGGCCTCGGCGCCATCGGCCGCTACTTCGACGGCCAGGCGACCAGCGAGGTCGGCCTGAAGGCGGGGCCGACCCAAGATCTCTGGACCGCCGTGGAGCCGGACCTGGGACCTCTGCAGCGGTTCATCGCGGCCGCCGACCGGCGTTTCTCCAACGCCTCGCCCGACCTCCAGGGCTTCATCATCGCCGCCATCGTCCAGCGCTATCAGGACGCCCCCCCGCCGGCCACCTTCCGCCTGATCGCCTCGCCGCTCGTGACCTGGATATGGATCGGTGCGCTGATCGTGATGGCCGGCGGCATCATCGCGCTGTGGCCGGCCCCCCTCAGCCTGCGGGCGCGGGCCCGCAGCGCCCGTGCCGCCGCGCCGGCGGTCTCCGGCGAGCCCGAGCGCGCATCGGCCTGACCGCGGCGCGGTGGACCTCGTCCAGCTGCTGCTCGTGCTGGCCGTCCTGACGGTCGCGGTGGCGGTGATCTCGGCGCCGCTGCGGTCTCCGCGCGGCGACCGTGAGCGGGAGGTCGGCGACGTGGCCGAGTTGGAGGCGGCGCGCGAGGCCAAGTACCGCGACATCCGCGACGCCGAGCTCGACCACCGCACCGGCAAGCTGTCGCGCGAGGACTGGGAGTCGATCGATCGGCGGCTGCGCGCCGAGGCGCTCGAGATTCTCGACCGCCTCGAGCGGGCCCGCCGATGAGACCCGCCGGCGCCTCCCCGGCCCCTGGACGCGGGAGGTGCGCCGGGATAGGTTCAGCGGGCTCGCCGGCTCAACGCCGGCGAAGGCGACGCTCCGCGGAGCAGGAAGGAGCCCACACATGGGAGCCACCGAGACGGTCGCGTACGACCTCGAGGGGTCGCTGCTCGAGGTCTGCACGTGCGACACGCTGTGCCCCTGCTGGATCGGCGAGGACCCCGACGGCGGGACCTGCCTGTCCGTGGTGGCCTACCACATCGACCGCGGGACGATTCGCGGGGTGGATGTGAGCGGCCTGACCATCGCCTCCGCGGTGTTCATCCCCGGCAACGTGCTCGCCGGCAACTGGAGGCAGGTCGTGTTCGTCGACGACCGGGCGTCGGACGAGCAGGCCGAGGCGATGATCGACGCGTACACCGGCAAGCTCGGCGGCCCGTGGGCCGATCTGGCGCAGCTGGTCGGTGAGCGGATGGCCATCGAGCGCGCCCCGATCACCCACGAGGTCAGCGACGGCAAAGGGGGGCTGCGGGTGGGGGACTTCATCGAGGCCCAGATGCACCCCTACACGGGGCCCGACGGGACGACCACCACGCTCAACAACTCGATCTTCTCCACCGTGCCGGGGTCACCGGCATATGTGGCCAAGGCCGAGCGCCAACGGGTGTCGCTACCCCAGTTCGACCTGCAATGGGAGGCGACGGACCGCAACGCCATCCAGTCGGACTGGAAGCTGGTCCACCAGGGATGACCGCCACGCCGGCCGTCGGCGCGGGCCGGCGGGTCCCGACGGCCGTGATGGCCGCGATTGCCGCGGCCTGGACGCTGGCGTTGGGCGCCCAGGCAGTCGGAGGTGGCCGCGGGCTGCACCACGACGCCCTGATCGAGGGCCCGCTGCCCTACTGGGCCGCCCTGGCGCTGTTCCTGCTCGCCTGGCAGGTGATGATCGCGGCCATGATGCTGCCATCCAGCCTGCCGCTGATCCGGCTGTTCGCGGTCGCCTCCGGTGGCCAACCCCGCCCGCAGGCGGCAATGGCTGCCTTCCTGGGCGGCTACGGGGTGGTGTGGACCGCCTTCGGGGCCCTGGCCTTCGCCGGCGACACCGTCGTGCATACCGTCGTGGACCGCAGCGCGTGGCTGCAGAGCCGCCCGGGACTGATCGCCGGAGCCGTGCTGGTGACCGCGGGCGCCTTCCAGTTCACCGGGCTCAAGGACCGCTGCCTGCACCGCTGCCGTCACCCTGGCGTCTTCATGCTGCGCCATTACCGGCGGGGCGCCGCCGCGGCCTTCGGGCTGGGCCGGCGCCACGGGATGTTCTGCCTGGGCTGCTGCTGGGCCCTGATGCTGGTGATGTTCGCCGCCGGGGTGGCGAGCCTGTGGTGGATGGCCGCCCTGACCGCCCTGATGATCTACGAGAAGACCTCCCCCGGCGGCCGGAGGTCGGTCCCGGTCACCGGCGCCCTGCTGCTGGCCTGGGGCGGCCTGGTGCTGGTCCACCCGGCCTGGCTTCCGGGCGCTCTGGCCGGCGCGATCTAGCCGGGGCGGGTCGGCCGGGCGCCCCGGCCGCTAGCATCGGGCGCGGTGGAGCTCGTCCTCTCTGTCCTGCAGGTCTTCATATCCGTGATCCTCATCTTCCTGGTGCTGATGCACTCGGGGAAGGACTCCGGGCTGTCGGGCGCCTTCGGCGTGGGGACCGGCGCCGGGCCGCTGGGCGGCGGCTCGCTGGTGGAGCGCAACCTCAACCGCTGGACCGTCGCCTTCGCGATCGGGTTCGCGGTCAACACCATCGTCCTGCTGAAGCTCTAGACGCCCGCCTCAGGGCGTGGCCCCGGTGATCCGCAGGGCGCCCACGCGGATGGCCGGGCAGACCACCCCGGTCGCGAACCGCCGCCCGTAGAACTCGGCCTCGCTGGTGAGCCGTGGTCGGGAGCCCAGAGCCTCGACACGCTGGAGCAGGCCGAGCGCCGAGTCGGTGAAACGCAGGTCGCGCAGCGGCCGGGTGATCCGCCCGTCCTCGATCAGGAAGGTTCCGTCCCGGGTCATGCCGGTCAGCAGCGTGCGCCTGACATGCACGGGGTTGACGTACCACAGCCGGGTCACGTAGACGCCCCGCTCGATGTCGCCGGCCAAGGCCTCGACGTCCGCCGCTCCGCCCCCGACCATCACCAGGTTGGTCGCGCGGGGCCCGCTCGGGGCGCCCCCGGGCGCCACCGCGTGGCCGGTCGAGCGCGCGGCGCCGCCGGCCACGGCCGCCGAGCGGGTGTCATGGACGACCGCGTGGGCCACTCCGTCCTGGATCAGCGGGAGCGGCGCCTTGGCGATCCCCTCGGCGTCGATCGACCGGGGCAGCGTGGCCGGATAGCGCGGCGAGTCGGAGAGGTTGACGGCCGGCGCGGCGACGAGCTGGCCCAGGCGGCCGTGCAGGGCCCCGCGCCCCTCGGCGTGGGCCAGGCCGTTGAAGGCGAGCGCCCCGAGGAACTCGAGCAGCGACCCCACGGCGTCGGTCTCGAGGACCGCGGGGTAGTCGCCGGGCTCCAGCTCGGCGGGATCCCCTCCGGCGCACTTGTCGGCCGAGGCGCGCGCAACCGCGGCCGGATCGACCGCTCCGGACGCCGTCGCGGTGGCGGCGGCGAAGCCGCTTCGCCCCGAGCCGTCGTGACAGAGCACCTTGACGTGGGCGTCGGTGGTGGCGTCGGCGGCGTGCAGGCCGTTGGAGCTGGCGAGCGCGGTCTCCACCGCGCCGGCGGTCCACACGCCGGCCGCCTCCACCCCGCGCCCGCCGGCTTGGTCGAAGATCGAGGCCAGGGCGGCGCCCGGCCGGGATGGGTCCAGGCGGGCGGTGGCGGGATCCCAGCCATCGTGCCCGCGGGATGGCTCGCCCGGCGCCGGAAGCCCGGGGTAGGCGCCGCCGCCGGCGCGTGCCGCCGCCTCGGCGGCCCGAGCCGCCCGGTCGCCGACCTCGCGCAGCCCGTCGTCGTCGACCTCGCTGGTGGCCGCCGCAGCGGTGGCCCCGTCGCAGACCGCCAGCACGTCGACGCGCACCTCGTCCACCTCGGTGGCCTGGGTGGGCCGCGAGCCGGCGAAGCGGGCCAGCTGGGAACGCTCGCGGGTGACCGTGACCTGCGCCTGACCCCGGGTTCGCGCCAGCGCGCGCTCGGCCAGCTCGGCCGGGTTCACGCCACGCCGACCTGGACGGCGCGGAAGCGGGCCGGTGCCGTCCCGTGGGAGACGTGCGCCACCTGGCCCGGCTCCCCCTTGCCGCAGTTGACCAGTCCCCACACCCGCCACTCGGCCGGCGAGCACACCGCGTCCAGCGACGCCCAGAAGCGCGGCGTCACCCCGGCGTACGAGGGATTGCGGTACAGGCGCCCGAGCCGCCCGTCGCGGATCTCCCGCCCCACCTCGGTGGCGAACTGGAACTGCAGCCGACGGTCGTCGATCGACCATGAGCGGTTGGTCTCCAGGTACAGGCCCTCCTCGGTGTCGGCGATCAGGTCCTCCAGCGAGCCGGCTTCGCCTGGCTCCAGCGACACGTTGGTCATCCGCACGATCGGCTGGCGGGCGTGTCCGTCGGCCCGGGCACAGCCGCCGGAGGCGTCGAGGCCGATCGCCGCCGCCGACTCACGCGAGCTGAGCGCGGCCAGCAGACGGCCGTCGCGGATCAGCTCCAGCGGACGGGCTGCGACTCCCTCGTCGTCCCAGCCGAAGGAGCCCAGCCCTCCGGGCA
>DATFPO010000166.1:0-1944 GCA_035264745.1 Solirubrobacteraceae bacterium
GACGCGGCAGCGCCCGCCCAGGCTGCCGGGGCGTCGCCGGCCCGGCCGGCCGAGCCGCCGCGGGCGCCGGCCGAGCCGAGCACGGCGGTCGAGGTCGAGGCGCCGGCACCCCCGCCTCCCACGCAGCCATCGCCGGAGCCGGCCGAGCCGCCCGCGGCGCCGACCTCCCCGCCTCCGACGCAGCCGTCACCGGAGCCGGCCGAGCCGCCGGCCCCCAGCCTGCACCGCGGGCCCGCGAGCGAGGCACCGTCCATGGTGCTCGATCGCGAGCCGGTGGAGGACTGGAGCGCGCTGGACCCGCCGCCGCCCGGTGGGAGGGGAATGGGGCCGGTGGGCGGCGAGTCCGGGCGAAGGACGAGATGGGCTCTCGCCGCCGCGGCGGCTGTCGTCGCCCTGGTCGTCCTGTGGTTTCTCCTCGCGCTGTTCCAGCCGCTGCACGGGGGCGGCGAGGGCCGGGTGTGGGTCACCATCCCCCGGGGCGCATCGGTGGCCGAGGCGGCGCGCCGGCTGGCCGAGCACGACGTCATCTCCTCGGCGTTCCTGTTCCGCCTCAGAGCGCGGCTCGGCGCCGCGGACATCAAGCCGGGCGCCTACCCGATGCGGCGGGGGATGAGCTACGGCGCCGCCCTGACCGCGCTGGACCGGGGGCCGCCACCCGCCCCGACCACCGACATCACCATCACCGAGGGGCGGACGCGTCACGAGCTGAACCAGTTGCTGGCGCGCACCTCGCTGCGCGGCAGCTACGCCGCCTCTACCCGCCGCTCGCCCCTCCTCGATCCGCGGGCGTACGGCGCCCCCGCCTCGACGCCGAACCTGGAGGGTTTCCTGTTCCCGGCCACCTACCAGGTGCGCGTCGGCGCGCCGGTCTCCGAGCTGGTCCGCAAGCAACTGACCACCTTCAAGCAGCGCTTTGCGCGGGTGGACCTCTCCTACGCCCGCAGCCGGCACCTGACGCCCTACGACGTCCTGATCGTCGCCTCGATGGTCGAGCGCGAGGCGGCGGTCGCCCGCGACCGTGGCCTGGTCGCGGCGGTGATCTACAACCGACTGAAGATCGGCTATCCGCTGGGGATCGACGCTACGCTGCGCTACGCCCTCAACAATCAGACGCGGGCGCTGCGCGAGTCCGAGCTTCAGCTCGACACGCCGTACAACACCCGCCTCCACCGCGGTCTTCCGCCCACCCCGATCGGCAACCCCGGCCTGCCGTCCATCGAGGCCGCCGCCCACCCGGCCCGGTCGAAGGTCCTGTACTTCGTGGTCAAGCCGGGGAGCTGCGGCGAGCACGCCTTCTCGACCAGCTTCCAGCAGTTCCAGCGCGACGCCGAGCGCTACAGCCAGGCCCGCGCGGCAGAGGGCGGCCGCTCCCCGGTCAAGTGCCGCTGAGGCGCGCCGGCGTCCTCGGCTGGCCCGTCTCCCACAGCCGCTCGCCGGCCATCCACCAGGCGGCGTACCGGGCGCTGGGCCTCGAGGAATGGCGCTACCAGCTCCTGCCGGTCCCGCCCGAGCTGCTGTCCGAGGTGGTGCCGGCGCTTCCGGGAACCGGCTTCGTGGGCGCCAACGTGACCATCCCCCACAAGGAGCGGGCGCTTGAGCTGGCGGACACGGCCGGCGAGGCGGCCCGGGCGATCGGCGCGGCCAACACGCTGAGCTTCGACGACGGGCGCATCGAGGCCGACAACACCGACGCTCCCGGCCTGCTGGCCGCCCTGCCGCAGCCGCCGGCCGGCGCCCGGGTCATGGTGCTCGGAGCCGGCGGCAGCGCCCGCGCCGCGGTGTGGGCGTTCCTGACCGCCGGAGCCGCCGACGTGATGGTGTGGAACCGGACGGTCGCGCGGGCGCGGGAGCTGTGCGCCCGAGTGGGCGGCCGGGCGGTCGAGCGCGCCGAGCCGGCGGACCTGCTGGTCAACTGCACCGCGGTCGGTATCGCCCCGGGGTCGA
>DATFPO010000167.1:0-3751 GCA_035264745.1 Solirubrobacteraceae bacterium
TCCTGACCATCGGCGAGGGCACCGACGAGGTGCAGCAGATGGTCATCGCGCGGGCGCTGGGCGCCTGAGCCGGGTCAGGCGCCGTCCTGGCGCTCGAGGATCGACCCCGCCGCGCTGGCCGGGTCCAGGCGGCGCTCCACCACGCGATCGAGGAGACCCTGCATCTCGGCGTCGTCGCGCACCGACTCCTCCAGCCGCCGGCGCATCCGCGCGGTGGCCAGGGCCAGAACCTCGTTCCTCAGATTGCGCCGGCGCCGCTGGCTGAGCGTTCCCTCTGCCTCGATGTGCGCGCGGTGCGCGGCCAGCTGCTCGGCCAGCTCGTCCACCCCCTCCCCCCGGGCCGCCTCGGCGCGGACGATCGGGGGTTGCCAGCCCTCCTGCGGCGCCAGGGACAGGACGCCCCTGACCTCGCGGACCATCGTGTCGGTCAGGGGGTGATCCGCCTTGTTGACCACGATGATGTCGGGGATCTCCATGATGCCGGCCTTCAGGGCCTGGATCGAGTCGCCCGAGCCGGGCTGCAGCACCAGGACGATCGTGTCGGCGTGGTCGATGATGTCGACCTCGGCCTGGCCCACGCCGACCGTCTCGACGAACACGTCGTCCTTGCCGGCGGCGTCCATCAGCAGGGCGGCCTGGAGCGCGGCCTCGGACAGGCCGCCCAGCGCGCCGCGGTTGGCCATCGAGCGGATGAACACCCCGGCGTCGAGGAAGTGCTCGGCCAGCCGGATGCGGTCCCCCAGCAGCGCGCCCTCGGTGAAGGGTGACGACGGGTCGATGGAGAGCACGGCGACCTGGCGCCCGCGCTCCCGCTGGGCCCTGGTCAGAGCGCCGATCAGGGTGGACTTGCCCACCCCCGGCGGCCCGGTGAAGCCCACCACCGAGGCCCTTCCGGTCCGAGGGTAGACCTCGCGGACGAGCTCCCACCCCGCCGGGTCGTCGTTCTCGACCAGCGAGATCGCGCGCGCGAGAGCGCGCTTGTCCCCCTCGAGCAGGCGCTTGGCGAGGTCGGGATCGGCAGGCATCAGGGGCCGGGAATCATGTCAGGGCCGGCGGGCTACGATCCGCCAGATGGAGACGACGGCCGCCCCGCCGATCGACGCCGTCCCGGCCGCCGTGCGGGGCGAGCCGCCGCCGCGCGGCGGCGGGCCGCTGGCGCTGCTGCGCTTCATGGCGCGCCATCGCATGCTCACCCCGAAGTACGGGCGGCTGCTCGCGCGCCTGGCCTGGCTGAGGCTGCGCTGGCGAGGCCGCCTGGTCACCGACGGGCTGGCCTTCGTGGGCCCGGGGGTCAAGCTGGAGATCGCCCGCGGCGCCCGCCTGTGCCTGGGTCGCTGGTCCTGGGTGGGCCATGGGTGCAAGCTCCGCGTCCATCAGGGCGAGGTGGTGATCGGGGCCAAGACGGTGCTCGGCCAGGAGTGCACCGTGTCCGCCTACCAGCACGTCGCCATCGGGCGCGAGTGCGTCATCGCCGACCGGGTCATGCTGATCGACTTCGACCACGGGGTCGTCGAGGTGGAGCGCCCGATCCGGCTGCAGGGCATCTACAAGCGCGACGTCGACGTGGGGCACAACGTCTGGATCGGCTACGGCGCCTGCATCCTGCGCGGGGTGAGGGTGGGCGACAACGCGATCATCGGCACCAGCGCCGTCGTCACCCGGGACGTGCCCGACAACGCCGTGGTCGGCGGCATCCCGGCCCGCGTGATGCGCATGCGCGAGGCCCCGCGCACCCTCCGCTGGCGCTAGGCCGCGCTCAGACCGCAGCGCGGCCGAGCTGCGAGTAGACCCCCGCCGTCTGTCGCGCCACGTCGCCCCAGTCGTACCGGAGGACGTGCTCGAACGCCTCGGCCACCAGCCGGTCGCGCAGGTCTCGGTCGGTGAGCAGGCGCTCCACCATCGCCGCCAGATGCTCCGCGTCCCCGCCGTTGAAACGCAGGCCCACCCGGTCGTCGTCGGGCACGATCTCGCGCAGCCCGCCGGTGTCGGCCACGATGCAGGGACAGCCCGACACCATCGCCTCGAGCGCGACCAGCCCGAACGGCTCGTAGATCGAGGGAACCACGCACAGGTCGGCGATCCGGTACAGCGAATGCAGTACGTCGTCCCCGATCCACCCCAGGAACGTGCCGTGGCGGTCCAGCCCCAGCCGGATGGCCTGGGCCCGCAGCGCCTGCTCGTGGGTCCCCGATCCGGCGACCACGAAGCGCACGCCGCCCACCCGGTCCATCACCCCCGGCAGAGCGTCCAGCGCCAGCTGGAAGCCCTTCTCGTACACCAGCCGCCCGATCAGCAGCACCAGGCGCTGGTCCGGCGCGGCGAACCGGGCCCGCAGGCGGTCGAGGTCCTCGGCCGGTTGGAGGTCGAGCGGGTCGATCCCGTTGGGGATCACGGTGACCCCCGACTCCTCCAGGCCGTAGATGTCGGCGACGTGGCCGCGCATGTAGTGCGAGCAGGTGATCACCTGGTCGGCGCGGTTGGCCATCCAGCGCTCCACGCCGTGGATGTAGGACTGGGGATGCTTGTCCACCCAGCCCTGGTGGCGGCCGTACTCGGTGGCGTGGATGGTCACCACCAGGGGGCAGCGGAAGCGCCGGGCCAGGTGGTCCCCGGCCACCGCGACCAGCCAGTCGTGGCCGTGGACCAGGTCGAACTCCAGGCCGTCTCCCAGCTCCACCCCGGCGGCCAGCATGTCGGCGTTCATGTGCTCCACCCAGGTGACGAACTCCCCGAGGTCCCGGGGTCGGCCGGGCTCGCGCACGCGATGCACCACGACCCCGTCGATCTCCTCCTCGGCGGGCATGCTCTCGTCGCCGCGCGAGAGGACGTGGACCTCGGTGCCCAGGGCGACCAGCTGCTCGGAGAGCTTGCGCACGTGGCGCGCCAGCCCGCCCTCGATCAGGGGCGGGTACTCCCAGGACAGGATCAGGACGCGAGAGCTCAGGGCGAGGTCAGCGCCGCCGTGTCCAGCACCGGCGCCAGGTTGCGAAGGGCGGGCGCGCCGCAGCCTATCGAGCGCAGCGCCGCGTCGAGGGCGCGCGCGTGGCCCGCCGCCCGGTCGCGCGGGTAGTCGCCCGCCAGGCGGCGGCTGACCATGAACGCCCAATCCGATGACTGCAGCGCCAGCAGCTCGCGCAGCGCCCGCTCGGGCGCCCGCTCGCCCGCTGCCACCACCCGCAGCTCGGCGGACCGCGCCTGCCACACCAGGTCGGCCACCCGAGGGCCGTCCCAGGTGGCCAGCGTGCGCGGGGTGCCCCACGTGGTGACCGGCAGGTCCCCGTCGGGCGCCTCGACCGCCTCGTGGCGCACCAGGGCGTCGTCCAGCCGCGCCAGCGCCAGCCCCTGGCGCACGCTCTCGTCGAGCACCGCCGACAGCCAGTCGAGGCCCTCGAACCACCAGTGGCCGAGCAGCTCGGTGTCCAGCGCGCACACGCACAGGCCGGTCCGTCCGGTGTCCGCCCGCACCCGCGCCAGCCGCTCGATCGTGCGCCCGACGAAGTCGGCGGCGTGGTTCCGCGCGACCGCGCCGGCGGCCTCGCGGTCGTAGGGCATGCCGTCGTTGCCCCACGGGCGGTGATGGTGCACGGTGTGGTGGTGGTAGTCGCGGTAGGCCCCGTGCGACGGATAGCCGCGATCGCTCCACACCAGCTCGATCGTCTGGCGATCGAGCGGCACCAGCCGCAGGCCGGCCGCGCCGCGCAGCGGGCGCAGGGCCGCGGGGGAGCCGCGGCCGTGCACGTCGGTGAGGTCG
>DATFPO010000168.1:0-2889 GCA_035264745.1 Solirubrobacteraceae bacterium
GAGAAGGGGTGGATCGGGTCGCGCGGATGGCCGATCACCAGCGTCGGCGCCTCGAACGTCATGCGCTCGGACGCCGGCGGGGCGACGCGGCCGAAGAACAGCCCCTGCAGCACGGCGGCGCTCGGGGCGGGGTCCTGACGCAGCGAGTCGAGCATGACGTCGGCCATGAACGGCAGCCGGTCGCGGGGGACCGCTCTGGCGCCCAGCGAGACCAGGCGCATGACCCGCTCGCCGAAGGTCAGGGCGACCAGCAGCGGCGCGAAGGCGATCGCGCATGCGAGCAGCGCGTTGTCGAGCACCGGCATCTCGATCAGCATGCCCCGCAGGCGCTCGGGAGCGATCGAGGCGACGCAAAGGCTCGTGTTGGCGCCCAGCGAGGTGCCGCCCACCACCGCCTGGTCGATTTCGAGGTGGTCCAGCAGCGCGACGGTCTGCTCGGCGAATCGGTCCATCGTGTAGCAGCGCATGTCCTGCGGTCGGTCCGAGGCGCCGTGGCCGAGCAGGTCCAGCGTCACCACCCGGTTGCCCCGCTCGGCCAGCTCGGTGGCCAGCGGGACGTGCATGCGCTGCGAGAGCAGCATTCCCGGCAGCAGCACCGTGACCCGCGGTCCCTCGCCGTAGACGGTGTAGGCCAGGCGTCGACCGTCGTGCCTGAAGAACGCCATGGGCCGGGCACAATACCTTTCGGGGTCGCTCGACCGGTCAGTCTGCGGCCAGGATCGCCTCCGCGGTCCGGTGGGCTAGGGCCATCACGCTGACCATCGGGTTGACCCCCGAGGCGCTGGGGAAGGCGCTGGCGTCGCCGATCCAGACCCCGGGGGTGTCGTGCAGCTCTCCCCACGGGCCGGCGACGCTGGAGGCGCGGTCCTTGCCCATTCGGCACGACCCCATCTGATGGGCCGAGAAGATGGCGTGCTCGTAGGGGCTCAGCGGACAGGCGTCCAGCCGCTCGATGAACGCGTCCAGGTCCTCGCCGCGGTCCCACTGGGTCAGCCGGCGCTGATAGGTGACGATCCGCCGCGCGCCGGCGGCCTCGTGCAGGAGCGCGAGCTCGCTGAGCCCGCGGCGGAATATGCGAACGTCGAGCGGGTCGGTCAGCGGGTACTCGTGCACCGCGTTGCCGTCGCGGTCGATGGTCACCCGCCCGTGCCCTCGGTCGCGGATAAGGAACACGAACGCGGCGGCGAAGCGGGCCTCCGACATGAACTCCTTGTGCTGGCGCCCTGTCTCCCACGGGGTCGAGGCGGCGCCGATGCCGGGGTTGACCGGACCGCTCTCGATCAGGAAGCCGTGGCCGTCCTCGATGTCGGCGAAGCGATCGGTCAGCCCGGCCTGCGGCGGGCCCCACCAGCCCCTCTGGCCCTCCTCGTAGTAGCCGGCCACCGCGGTCGCCGGGTGGAGGCGCAGGAAGTCGCCGGCGGCCGGCCCGCCAATGCCCGAGCGCAGCAGTATGGCCGGGGACTCGAGCGACCCTCCGGCGACCACCACCTGCGGGGCACGGACGACGACCCGCGCCGCGCGGCCGTCGGCGTCCTGGTAGGTGCCCTCGACCCCGGCGGCGCGACCACCCTCGGTCAGGACCCGCTCGACCCGACAGCGCGTCACGAACTGGGACCCGCAGTCGGCGGCGTCCTGGAGGTACGTCTTCATCGTGCCCAGCTTCGCCCCCGACTGGTCGCCGAAGTGCCCGAACCCGGCGGTAGCCGGGTCGTACCTCTCCGGGTCGGCGTTGCGGACGATCGTCTTCCAGGGCAGCCCGGAGCGCTCGCAGGCCTCCTTGAGCCGCTGGTGAGGCCCGTTGAGGTCGCTGCAGGCGTCGGTGGCGCCGATCCGCTCCAGCACGACATCCAGGTGGCGGTCGTACTCGGCCCCGGCCACCCCCTCCAGGCCGTGCTGGCGCTCCCATTCCTCACGAACCCAGTCGGGCGTGCGCAGGCAGTTGGACCAGTTCACCGTGGTCCCGCCACCCAGCGAGGTGCCGGCCATCAGCGTCACCTGGCCGTCCGCGGTCGGGTGGTAGCCGCCGCCGTGGTAGAGGTGCTCGTAGGCCCACAGCTCGAGCTGGTTGAAGTCCGACTCGTTGTAATAACCGCCCATCTCCAGCACGGCGACCTGCCTGCCGGACGCGGCCAGCGTGCCTGCGACCACCCCTCCTCCCGAGCCCGAGCCGACCACGCAGACGTCCGCCTCCAGCGAGAGCGTCCCGTCCGGGGGCACGATGGTCCGAATGGTCTTGGGCGCCTGCCTGGGCGTCGGCGGCTCCGACGGCGGCCCGGGGTAGCCCATGACCTCCCAGTTGGGGTTGCGGTTGGTCTCGGGCTCGGTCATCCCGTAGAACAGGGTCAGCGCCAGGTTGCGGAACGAGCTCATCCCGGCGAGGGCCTCGGGCGAGGAGTCGGACCGCTCGTGCACCATGCGCTCGCATTCGTCCGGCGGGGCCCGGTCGAACCCGTCGGCGGCGAGACCGTCGAGCAGCTCGCGCAGGCCGGCGATCTGGTCGGGCGGCACCTGGGCAAGGCTCTCCTCGATCGCCTCGGGGACGCCCATGTCGGATGCGGAGCGTGCCCAGAAGCCGGTCGGGTCGTCGTCACGGCGGATCGACGGAACGAAGGTGTCGCACAGCCTGCGCAGCGTGTCGCGCTGGATCTCCGAGAGGACGACGGTGACGGCCATGGCTTCTCCTCGCCGCGGGGGTCCGATGATCTCAGCCGGCCGCCTCGGTGGCTAGACCACCACCGTCCCGCCGCCGCGCCGGGCGCGATAACGTCCCGCCGGCATGGCCAAGCAGCCCCGTCCGATTCGCGGCAGGGTGGTCGCAGTCACCGGAGGCGCCCGAGGGATCGGCCGCGCGACCGCGGCCGCTCTGCTCCGCGAGGGCGCTCGGGTGGC
>DATFPO010000169.1:0-8748 GCA_035264745.1 Solirubrobacteraceae bacterium
GGTCGCGTCCCGGTGCGCCCTCCCCCGCATCGAACGGCGAGGCGGCGAGCTGATGCTCCAGCCCAAGCGGGTCAA
This sequence comes from Solirubrobacteraceae bacterium, assembly GCA_035264745.1. Taxonomy (GTDB): domain Bacteria; phylum Actinomycetota; class Thermoleophilia; order Solirubrobacterales; family Solirubrobacteraceae; genus DATAEY01. Next base: position 76 of record DATFPO010000169.1, read on the forward strand.
GCACCGCAAGCAGCACCGCGGCCGGAGGGGCGGGTTCGCCCGCGGCGGCGTGCGCGTGCAGTTCGGAGACTTCGGGCTCAAGGCGCTCGAGGGCGGATGGGTGAGCAATCGCCAGATCGAGGCGGCGCGGATCGCGATGACCCGCAAGATCAAGCGCGGCGGCAAGGTGTGGATCAACGTCTATCCCGACAAGCCGGTCACCAAGAAGCCGGCGGAGACCCGCATGGGCTCGGGCAAGGGCAACCCCGAGGGCTGGGTGGCGGTGGTCAAGCCCGGGCGTGTCATGTTCGAGCTGGCCGGGGTGCCCGAGCCGCTGGCCCGCGAGGCGCTCCGGCTGGCGGGCCACAAGCTGCCGGTCAAGACCAAGATCGTGCTGCGTGAGGCGGCCTGAGATGGCCAGGGCCAGAGAGGTTCACGAAATGAGCGACGACGCGCTGATCGAGCACGTCCGCACCTCGCGCCAGGAGCTCTTCGGGCTGCGCTTCCGCCATGCCACCGGTGAGCTGGAGAACACCGCCAGCCTCCACAGCGCCCGCCGGGGCCTGGCGCGTGCCCTGACCGTCGCGCGGCTGCGGGGCATCGATCTCGAGCGCGAGCTGAGGCGATAGGGATGCTGGAGAACCAGGAGCCCGAGGCGGTCGACCCGGAGGCGGAGGCCCCGGGCGAGCCGGAGACCCCCGCGGCCGAGGAGCCGCAGGGGGAGGCTGCGGAGCCCGAGGCGCAGGGGGAGCCGGAGGTGCCGGCCGAGGATGCCGAGGACGCCGCCCCGGACGAGTCGGAGGCGGCTGCGCCGGAGGAGCCGGAGGCCACCCTGCATCCCAAGGAGGCCCGCCGCCGGCGCCGTGCGACCCACAGCGGGGAGACCCGGCCGTCGCGCGGCCCCGAGGAGCGCCAGGCCGAGCGCGACGCGCAGCGCGCGGACCGCGCCCGGCGCCGGCGGGCCCACCGGGTCAAGGCGCGGGCCAAGGCGGCCCAGCGGCGGGCCGAGGGCGGTCCCAGCGAGCCGCCGGCCCCGGCGCGGCGCTCGACGGGCCGCCGCAAGGTCCGCCAGGGCATCGTGGTGTCCGATCGGCCCGACAAGTCGATCACGGTGAGGGTCGACATGACCCGCCGTCACCGGCTCTACGAGAAGACCGTGCGCTCGTCGTCGACCCTTCACGCGCACGACGAGCGCAACGAGGCCCGCGCCGGTGACACCGTGCGGGTGATCGAGAGCCGGCCGCTATCGCGAACCAAGCGCTGGCGCCTGGTCGAGATCGTGGAGCGGGCGCGGTGATCCAGGACGAGACACGTTTGCGCGTGGCAGACAACACGGGGGCTCGCGAGATCCTGTGCATTCAGGTGCGGGGCGGCTCGCGGCGGCGCTACGCCGGCGTGGGGGACGTGATCGTCGGCACGGTCAAGCAGGCCACCCCGCAGGGCTCGGTCAAGAAGGGCGAGGTGGTCAACGCCGTCGTGGTCCGGACCCGCAAGCCGTTCGGGCGCGACGACGGCACGTACATCGCCTTCGACGAGAACGCCGCCGTGCTCATCGATGCCCAGAACAATCCGCGCGGGACCCGGATCTTCGGCCCGGTCGCCCGCGAGCTGCGGGAGCGCAATTTCATGAAGATCGTCTCGCTGGCCCCGGAGGTGCTCTAGCCGTGGCCCCGTCCCTGAAGATCCGCCGCGACGACACCGTCGTGGTCATCGCGGGCAAGGACCGGGGCAAGACCGGCCGGATCCTGCGGGTCGATCCCCGCAGGCAGCGCGTCTACGTCGAGGGGCTCAACCTGGTCAAGCGCCATGAGCGCCCCCGGCAGGTCGCCGGCGCCCAGCGCAGCGAGCAGGTGGGCGGCGTGATCGAGAAGGAGGGGCCGATCCACATCTCCAACGTGATGCTCATCGATCCCCAGGACAACCGCCCCACGCGGGTGGGCGTGGTGCGCGAGGAAGGCGCGCGCCGCCGCGTCGCCAGGCGCTCGGGGACCAAGCTCGACTAATGGCCCGCCTGAAGGAGCACTACGAGCGGGAGGTGCGGCCCGCGCTGATCCGGCGGTTCGGCTACTCCTCGCCGATGCAGGCGCCGCGGGTGGTCAAGGTGACCCTGAACATGGGGGTCGGCGAGGCCAAGCAGGACGCCTCCACGCTGGAGGCGGCCTCCACCCAGCTGGCGACCATCGCGGGCCAGAAGCCGAGTGTTCGGCGGGCCCGCAAGTCGATCGCCGCGTTCAAGCTGCGGGAGGGCATGCCGGTGGGGGTGTCGGCCACGCTGCGGCGCGAGCGCTCCTACGAGTTCCTCGACCGCCTGATGTCGATCGCGATTCCCCGCATTCGGGACTTCCGCGGACTCAACCCGCGCTCGTTCGACGGCCGGGGCAACTACTCGCTGGGCATCCGCGAGCAGATCATCTTTCCCGAGATCGACTACGACTCGATCGACCAGATCCGCGGTCTGGACGTCACGATCACCACCACGGCGGGTTCGGACGAGGAGGGCTTCGCGCTCCTGGATGCGCTGGGCATGCCGTTCGCCCGCGAGGGGCGGCCCGGCGGCGTCGACGCCGAGGCCCAGGTGGAGGCGGCCGAGGACGAGCGACGCCGCGAGGAGGCGCGCGCCAAGGCCGAGGCGGAGCAGGCTGCGTTCGAGCAGCTCAAGGAGGAGAGCCCGGAGGCCTACGCGCCCGCCGAGCCCGCGTCCGAGGAGGCGGCGCCCGCCGAGGGCGACGCGCCGGAGCAGTCAAGCGACCAGTAGAGGAGCCATGGCCAAGACGTCCCAGATCGTGCGCCAGCGGCGCCGGCCCAAGTTCAAGACCCGCGGCTACACCCGCTGCCGGCGCTGCGGCCGGGCGCGGGCGGTCTACCGCAAGTTCGGCATCTGCCGGATCTGCCTGCGCGAGCTGGCCCACCAGGGCTTCATCCCCGGAGTGACCAAGAGCTCGTGGTGATCGCGCTGTCAGACCACCCTCATCGACTGCTGAGACCACCATGTCCATGACCGACACCACCGCGGACTTCCTGACCCGGATCCGCAACGCCATCACCGCCTCGCACCAGACCGTCAGCGTGCCGTCGTCACGCATGGCGCACGAGCTGGCCCGGATCCTGCGCGAGCAGGGCTACATCGAGGGATTCGAAGTCGAGACCCCCGACCCGACCCGGTCGCTCCAGAACCTGCGGATCGAGCTTCGCTACACACCGGAGCGCCGGTCGGTCATCTCGGGTCTGCGCCGGGTGTCGCGGCCCGGGCGACGGGTGTACGTCGACTGTCGCCATATCCCCAAGGTCCAGGGCGGGATGGGCACGACGATCATCTCGACCTCCCGCGGCGTCATGACCGGGCACGACGCTCGCCGGACGGGCGTCGGCGGCGAGGTCGTGGCGGAGGTCTGGTAGGCGAGTCATGTCGCGCATCGGCAAGCAGCCCATCTCGATTCCGGCCGGCGTCACCGTCGCCATCGACGCCGACCGCATCCGGGTCAACGGTCCCAAGGGGGAGCTGAGCGAGAGGATCCCCCCTGCGATCACGGTCGAGCAGGTCGACGACCAGCTGCTGGTCAAGCGCCCCACCGACCGCGGGGAGCACCGCGCCCTGCACGGTCTCACCCGCTCGCTGGTGGCCAACATGGTCGAGGGGGTGACCCAGGGCTACCAGAAGGTGCTCGAGATACAGGGCGTCGGCTACCGCGCCCAGAGCCGGGGCTCGGATCTGGAGCTGGCGCTCGGCTACTCACACCCGGTCTCGGTGAAGGCGCCCGAGGGCATCGAGCTGGAGGTCGCCTCGCCCACCCGGATCGTGGTGCGCGGGATCTCCAAGCAGCGGGTGGGCGAGGTCGCGGCCAACATTCGCAAGCAGCGCCCGCCGGAGCCCTACAAGGGCAAGGGAATTCGCTACGAGGGCGAACACGTCCGCCGCAAGGTCGGCAAGCGCGCGTGAGGATGGCCAGGTGACCACCGCCACTCGCCCACAACAGCGCCTGAGGCGACGCCGCCGGGTCCGGGCCAAGGTTCGTGGCTCCGGGCAGCGTCCCCGCGTGTCCGTCTTCCGGTCCAACCGCGGCATCAGCGCCCAGCTGATCGACGACGACCGGGGCCACACGCTGGCGGCGGTGAACTGGACGGAGCCCGAGCTGCGCGAGCTGCCCCGCATGGACCAGGCGCGCCGGGCCGGCGAGCTGCTTGCCGCCCGGGCGCGGGAGGCGGGGGTGGAGGCGGTGGTGTTCGACCGAGGCGGCTACCGCTACCACGGCCGGGTCCGGGCGCTGGCCGAGAGCGTCCGCGAGAGCGGCCTGACCTTCTAGGCCGAGGTCAATCGCTACCCTCAGCGGCCATGCTCGAAGACCGATCCATCAGTCCCGCCGGCCTCGACCTGCAGGAACGCGTGGTCGAGATCAACCGCGTGGCCAAGGTCGTCAAGGGCGGCCGGCGGTTCTCGTTCACCGCCCTGGTCGTGGTGGGCGACGAGCGCAGCATCGTCGGCGTCGGCTACGGGAAGGCCAACGAGGTCCCGGTGGCGATCCAGAAGGGGGTCGAGCGCGCCAAGAAGGACCTGTTCCGCGTGCCCAAGCACGGCTCCACCATCACCCATGGGATCACGGGCGTGTACGGGTCCGGGCGTGTCCTGCTCAAGCCGGCCTCCCCGGGTACAGGGGTGATCGCCGGCGGCGGGGTCCGCGCCGTTCTCGAGCTCGCCGGCATCAACGACATCCTTTCCAAGAGCCTGGGGTCCCAGAACCCCATCAATCTGGTCAAGGCGACGATCACCGGCCTGCGGTCGCTGCGCACCCCCGAGGAGGTCGCGGAGCTGCGCGGGCTGAGCGTCGACAGGGTGCTCGGACTCGACGGCGACGGGGCCGCCGGAAGCCAGGAGGCCGCCGACGGTGACGGACGCGAGCCGGCCGAGGGCGACACGGCGGTCGGGACGCCGGAGCAGGGATGAGCAACGTGCGCGTCACCCAGCGGCGGTCGCGCAACGGAGCCAACCCGCGCCAGGTCGCGACGCTGCGCTCGCTCGGGCTGCGCCGGATCGGTCACACGGTGGAGCACCGGGACAGCCCGCAGCTGCGCGGAATGGTCCACTCGGTCCGCCACCTGGTGGAGGTGGAGAGCTCATGAGCCCGCCAGCCTCTGACGCCCCCCGGGTCGGGCTGCATGCCCTCAAGCCGCCGCCCGGCAGCCGGCGGCCTCGCAAGCGGGTCGGTCGCGGAGACGGCTCGGGGAAGGGCAAGACCGCCGGGCGCGGCCAGAAGGGGGCCGGCGCCCGGCTCGCGCAGGCCGCGCAAGCGCGTCGGCCGCGGCGAGGGCTCCGGGAGCGGCAAGACGGCCGGTCGCGGCCAGAAGGGCGCGGGCTCGCGCTCGGGCGCCAAGACGCGGCACAACTTCGAGGGCGGGCAGATGCCCATCCACATGCGGATGCGCAAGCTGCGCGGTCCGCACATGAAGAAGTCGATGCCGTTCGAGCCCTTCCGCACACGGACCCAGCCGATCAACCTGGCGGACCTCGAGAAGCGCTTCGACGACGGCGCCGAGGTCACGCCCGAAGCGCTGCGGGCCCGGGGTCTGGCCAAGCGGCCGCGGATTCCCGTCAAGGTGCTCGGGCGCGGTGAGATCAGCAAGGCGCTGACGGTTCATGCCCACGGCTTCAGCGCGGCCGCGCGGGAGCGCATCGAAGCCGCCGGAGGCACCTGCCAGCTGCTGGATTCGTAGGCGCTGGGATGCTGGGCACGATCGCCAAGGCCTTCACCGCCCCCGAGATCCGGCGCAAGCTCGCGTTCACGGCCGCGATGCTGGCGCTCTACCGGCTGGGATCGCACATCCCTGTCCCGGGGGTGGACACCAAGGCGGTCGAGAACATCCAGAGCCACTTCGGTGGCTCGAACATCCTCGGCTTCCTCAACCTGTTCTCGGGCGGAGGGCTCCAGCGGGTGGCGCTGTTCGCGCTGGGGATCATGCCCTACATCACGGCCTCGATCATCCTGCAGCTGATGACGGTGGTCGTTCCCTCGCTGGAGAAGCTCCAGAAGGAGGGCGAGGTCGGGCAGGCCCGGATCACCCAGTACACGCGCTACCTCACGGTCGGGCTCGCGTTCGCCCAGTCGGTCGGCTACGTGTTCCTGTTCCGCTCGTTCGGCAGCCAGACGCCCGGGAGCGCGGTAATCCCCCACTTCACCGCGCCGCGAGTGTTCATGATCGTGATCTCGCTCACCGCCGGCACGGTCCTGCTGATGTGGCTGGGCGAGCTGATCACCCAGCGCGGGATCGGCAACGGGATCTCGCTGATGATCTTCGCCTCGATTGCCTCGAACATCCCTCATGGCATCCAAGCCTGGTGGACCAACCCGGACCCCGTGTTCAAGGTGATGATGCCGTTCGTCGCGCTGGGGGTCATCGCCGCGATCGTGTTCGTGCAGGAGGGCCAGCGACGCATTCCGGTCCAGTACGCCAAGCGGGTGATCGGTCGCCGGATGTCCTCCGGCGGGCAGACCTACCTGCCGCTGCGGGTCAACATGGCGGGCGTCATCCCGGTCATCTTCGCCGCCAGCATCATGGCCTTCCCGCCGACGGTCGGCCAGCTCATCAACCAGCCCTGGGCGCGCGATCTGTCCACGTTCTTCTCGCCCAACGAGTGGCCCTACATCGTGGGCGAATCGATCTTCATCATCGTCTTCACCTACTTCTACACCGCGGTCACCTTCAACCCGGTCGACCAGGCGGACAACCTCAAGAAGTACGGCGGCTTCATCCCCGGCGTCCGGCCCGGCCGCCCCACGGCCGAGTTCCTCGACCGCATCCTGGCGCGGCTGACCTTCCCGGGCGCGCTCTACCTGGCCGCCATCGCCGCCCTGCCGACCATCCTCATAAACCAGACCAGCGCCAACTTCTTCTTCGGCGGGACCTCGCTGCTGATCGTGATCGGCGTCGCCCTGGACACCATGAAGCAGCTCGAGGCCCAGCTGATGATGCGCAACTACGAGGGCTTCCTCAAATAACCGGCCGGCTGGAAGCCGGCCGGTGGTAACTGCCGCCCGCCCGGAACGGTCTCCGGCCTAACCCGAACGTCTGAAGTGCCGGGCGCGGCGGCCATCAAGCCGGACGCGGTCTCCAAACGCCCAAGGTGGATCGGGTCTCTGCGGGCCCGCGCGCCGGCCACCAACCCGGACGCCGTCTCAGACCCCCCGGCGGTGGGCCGCCTCAAGCCGGACGCGCAAGCGTTTCTATAGGCTCGGCGCCGCCGTGTCCCAACTCAATCTCATCCTTTTCGGGCCGCCCGGCGCGGGCAAGGGAACCCAGGGCAAGCGTCTCTGCGAGGACCTCCGGCTCCCCTACATAGCCACCGGCGACATGCTCCGCGAGGCCGTGGCCAACCAGACCGACCTGGGCAAGGAGGCCGAGACGTACATGGACCAGGGCGACCTGGTGCCCGACGATGTGATCATCGGGGTGATCACCGAGCGCTTGCAGGAGGACGACGCCCAGGACGGGTTCATCCTGGACGGCTTTCCCCGCACCATCCCCCAGGCCGACGCCCTCCACGAGCAGCTCCAGCGCCTCGGACGCGAGATCACCGCGGCGCTGCTCGTGGACGCGCCCGAGGAGGAGGTGATCAAGCGCATCTCAGGCCGGCGGCAGTGCGAGGAGGCCGGGCACGTCTACAACATCCACTTCGACCCGCCCAAGCGCGACGAGGTCTGCGACCAGGACGGCTCGCCGCTCAAGCAGCGCTCGGACGACAAGCCCGAGAAGGTCAAGCGCCGCCTCGAGGTCTACGAGGAGCAGACCAGCCCGCTCATCGAGTACTACGACGAACGCGGCCTGCTCCGTCGCTTCGACGGCGCGCGCAGCCCCACCGAGGTCTATGACCACATCCGCGCCACGCTGGCCACGCTGCGCCTCGAGGACCAGCTGTGATCGTCCGCAAGTCGCCCGAGGAGATCGCCAAGATCGCGGCCGCCGGGACCATCCTGGTGAGGACACTCAACCTGCTCAGAGGCAAGCTGCGACCGGGCGTCACCACCGCTGAGCTCGACCAGGCGGCCGAGCGCTACATCCGATCCCAGGGCGCCGAGCCGGCCTTCAAGGGGTATCGCGGCTTCCCCGGGTCGATCTGCACCTCGCCCAACTCGATGGTGGTCCACGGCATCCCGGGGCCCTACAGGCTCTCGCGCGGAGACATCCTCTCGATCGACGTCGGCGTGGTGCTGGACGGCTGGGTGGCGGACGCGGCCAGGACGTTCGCGGTGGGGCCGGTCTCGCCGATCGCCCAGCGGCTGCTGCGCACCACCGAGGGGGCCCTGCACGCCGCCACCGAGCAGTGCCGGCCGGGCAACCGCCTGGGGGACGTCTCCCACGCGGTGCAGACCCACGTCGAGGCGGCGGGCTTCTCGATCGTCCGCTCGCTGGTCGGCCACGGGATCGGCCGGGACATGCACGAGGACCCCCAGATACCGAACTTCGGCGAGCCGGGCCGCGGCCCCGAGCTCCAGCCCGGGATGGTGCTCGCCGTGGAGCCGATGGTCACCGCCGGGCGCCATGCCGTGCGCATGGGCGAGGACCACTGGGCGATCTTCTCCCAGGACGGGTCGCTGGCCGCGCACTTCGAGTTCACCATCGCGGTCGAGCCGACCGGGCCGCGGATCCTCACCCCCTGGCATCTCGACTCCAGGCGGGCGGCGGCCTAGGGGCCCGCGGCCGGCG
>DATFPO010000170.1:0-5804 GCA_035264745.1 Solirubrobacteraceae bacterium
CCCAAGCTGCAGACCGCCTGCTCGACCGCGGTCAAGGACGGGATGGTGGTGCACACCCAGACCGAGCGGGTGCGGGAGGGCCAGCAGGCCGTCGTGGAGTTCCTGCTGGTCAATCACCCGCTCGACTGCCCGGTTTGCGACAAAGGCGGCGAGTGCCCGCTCCAGGACATCACCTACGGCTGGGGCGGGGGCACCTCGCGGTTCATCGAGCCCAAGCGCCACTTCCGCAAGCCCCTCGAGCTCTCGCCCCTGATCGCCATCGATCGCGAGCGCTGCATCCTCTGCTACCGCTGCGTGCGCTTCTCGCAGGAGATCTCCGAGGACTACCAGCTGGTGCTGCTGGAGCGCGGAGCGCACTCGCTAGTGGCCACCTTCGAGGGCCATCCCTACGTCGGTCCGTTCAGCGGGAACATCATCGAGCTGTGCCCGGTGGGCGCCCTCACCTCCCGGGCGTATCGCTTCCGGGCCCGGCCCTGGGAGGTGGAGGGAGCGGGCTCGGTCTGCACCATGTGTCCCGCGCAGTGCAACGTCGAGTTCACCGTCCGTGACGAGCGCGTCCTGCGCGTGCTCGCCCGCGACCACCCCGACGTCGACGACGGCTGGCTTTGCGACAAGGGGCGCTTCGCCTACCAATCGGTGCACTCCGACGACCGCGTGACCGAGCCCCTGCTGCGCGAGGGCGGCGAGCTGCGCCCGGTCTCGTGGGAGCGGGCACTGGACGAGGCCGTCGGCGGCCTCCGCCGGGCCAAGGGCAGGGTCGGGGCGCTGGCCGGCGGCGGCGCCAGCAACGAGGACGGCTTCCTCCTCGGCCGCCTGATGCGGGAGGCCCTGGAGTCGCCCCACCTGGACTCCGGGCTCGGCGGCGCGCTGCCGCTGGGGCTGCGCCGGGCCCTGGACGCTCCCGGCCTGGCCGCCGCGGTGCCCGACCTGGAGTACGCCGACGCCGTGCTGGTGCTGGACTGCGAGCCGATGGATGACGCGCCGATCCTCGACCTGCGGATCCGCAAGGGCGTGCGCCGCCATGGCGTGCGCCTGGCGGTCGCGACCAGCCGGCCGTCATCGCTGGACCCCCACGCCGACGTGAGGCTCCGCTACGCGCCGGGCGCGCACGAGGCGGTCCTGGTCGCGCTGGACGCGGCGCTGAGCCGGGGCGGTGACCTCGACGCGGCAGCCCGAGCCGCGGGGACCGACCGCGACCAGGTGGCCGCCCTCGCCGCGCTGCTGGGCGAGGCCGGAGACGAGGTCGTGGTGCTGTGGGGAGAGCGGCTGTGCGGCGGGCCTCGCGGCGCCAACGCGGCCCGGGCCTTGCTCAACCTGGCCGCTCGCCTGGGCATGGACGGCCGCGACGGCGCGGGCCTGCTCGAGATCCCCACCTGGGCCAACGGGCGGGGCCTGCGCGAGGCCGGCGTGCTTCCTAACGCCGGCCCGGGCCTGTCCGAGCCGTCCGGCGAGGGCATGGCGGCCGGCCAGATCGCCGGCGCGCTGGGAGAGGGCGAGCTGACCGCTCTCTACCTATTGGGGGTCGACCCGCTGTCCGCGCATCCCGCTCGCGGCGACTGGGAGTCCGCGCTCTCCCAGGCCTCGTTCGTGGTCGCGCACACGGACGTGCTCAGCCAGAGCCTGGCCGAGCACGCCGACGTGGTGATACCGGCGGAGGCCTATCCCGAGAAGGAGGGCACCGTGACCCACCCCGACGGGCGGGTCCAGCGGCTGCGCCCGGCGATCGGCCGACCGGCCGGGGTCCACGCCGATTGGCAGGTGCTGGCCGAGCTGTCCGAGCGACTCGGCCACCCCCTCGAGGTGCGCAGCGGCCCGATGGCCACTGCCGCCCTGGTGGAGTCCATTCCCTTCTACCGCGGACTGACGCTCGACGAGCTCGGCGGGCACGGGGTCCGTTGGCCCCGCGGCGAGGCCGTCTCGGCGTTCCCCGCCGGAGACGCCGGGCCGTTCGAGCTCGAGTCGCCGCCGCAGGCGCCGGACGTGGACGGCGGCGGCCTGCGGCTCGGCACCTTCCGCTCGCTGTGGTCGTCGCCCGAGGTGTCCGCCTCCCCCATCCTGCAGTTCCTGGTCCCCCGCCAGCGGGCCGAGCTCTCGCCCGGCGACGCCGAGCGGATCGGGGTGCAGGACGGCGAGACGGTCGAGGTGGCGTACAACGGCACCAGCCTCCGCGCCACCGCCGCGCTGCGGGCCGCGGTCCCGCCGGGAAGCGTGTTCCTGGCCGAGGCCACCGAGGAGGAGCCGGCGAACACCCTGACCGGGCTCGAGCCCCGCGTGGTGGAGGTCCGGCGGCGATGACGGTCCTGGCCGCGGTCGACTACGCCGAGCCCTGGTGGATCCAGATCCTGAAGTCGCTGGCGATCTTCGCGGTGGTGTTCGGCATCGTGCCGGTGCTGACCGTCCTGGAGCGCAAGCTGATCGGCCGCTTCCAGCAGCGCTACGGCCCCAACCGGGTGGGGCCGTTCGGCCTCATGCAGCCGCTGGCCGACATCCTGAAGCTGGCCAGCAAGGAGCAGTCGCGTCCTACCACGTCGATCGGCTTCCTGTTCGCGCTGGCGCCGGTCATCTCGATCATCACCGCGGTCGCGGCCCTGGCTCTCGTCCCCTTCGGCGGCGTCCACGACATCTTCGGGACTCCCGTCGGCCTGTACGGCATCGACGTGGGGATCGGCCCGCTGTACCTCTTCGCCTTCGGCGCCGTGGCGTTCTACGGCTTCATGCTCGGCGGCTGGGCGTCGGGCTCCAAGTACTCCTTCCTGGGCGCGATGCGCGCCGCCGCCCAGCTCATCTCCTACGAGATCGCCATGGGCCTCTCGCTGCTCGGAGTGGTGTTCATCGCCGGGACCCTGTCCCTGGTGGGCATCGTCGAGGCGCAGAGGGGCATGTGGTACGTGATCCCGCAGGTGATCGGCTTCGTGGTCTTCCTGTGCGCCGCCTTCGCCGAGACCAACCGCACGCCCTTCGACCTGCCCGAGGCCGAGTCGGAGCTGGTGCAGGGCTACCAGACCGAGTACGGCGGCGCCAGGTTCGCCTCGTTCATGCTCGCCGAGTACCTGAACATCACTGTCCTGTCGGGCATCGCCGTCACGGTCTTCCTGGGCGGCTGGCTGCTGCCGTTCGGCATCCATCCCCCGGGGTGGGTGGAACCGCTGGTCGTCCTGGGCAAGATCCTGATCTTCATCTGCCTGTTCATCTGGGTCCGGGCGACGGTCCCGCGCCTGCGCTACGACCAGCTGATGAACTTCGGCTGGAAGGTCCTGCTCCCGCTCGCCACCGTCAACGCCCTGGTCACCGCGATCGTGGTGGTGGTGAGCTAGATGGCCTCCGACCGCTGGCCGCCCGGCGAGGACGTCATCGAGGTCATGCGCGGGCCCGAGCCGGGTGGCCCGGGCGGCGCCTACCGGGCGTTCGGAGAGACGCTGCGCGGCCTGAAGACGACGTTCTCACGGCTGCTGGAGGGGCCGCGCACCAGGCAGTACCCGGAGGACAAGGTGCCGGTCTACCCGCGGTTCCGAGGGCGCCACAAGCTCCACCGCTTCGAGGACACCGGTCTCGAGAAGTGCGTCGGCTGCTCGCTGTGCGCCGCGGCCTGCCCCGCCGACTGCATCCGCGTGGTGGCGGCCGAGAACACGCCCGAGAACCGGGTCTCGGCGGGGGAGCGCTACGCCGCGGTGTACGAGATCAACATGGCCCGCTGCATCTTCTGCGGCTACTGCGAGGTGGCGTGCCCGTTCGACGCGATCACCATGGGGCACGACTACGAGCTCTCGGACTACAACCGCGACGACCTGATCTTCACCAAGGAGATGCTGCTGGCCGAGTCGCTCGAGCGAACGCCCCTGCGGGCGCCGGGCGAATGAGCGGACGCCACGGGGCCGCAGGGGCCGGCCGGCATGACTGAGGTCCTGTTCTTCATCGCCGGGGTCGGCGCAATCGCCGGAGCCATGGGGGTCATCGGATTCGGCAACGCGTTCTACAGCGTGCTCTCGCTGGTCTTCCACCTGATCTCCCTCGCGGTCCTGTTCCTGCTCCTGCAGGCGCAGTTCGTCGCCGCCGCTCAGGTCGTCGTCTACGCCGGCGCCGTCATGGTCCTGTACGTCTTCGTGGTGGCCTACGTCGGCGGCAAGGGCCAGTCGCTCGCGCCGGTCGGCCCCGCGCTGACGCCGCTGGCCGCGGTATTCGCCGCCGCGTTGGCGGTCGAGCTCCTGATCGCCCTGTTGGGGTCGGGCCTGAGCGTGGTGAACTCCACCGGGGCGGCGTCCGGGGCCTCCTTCGGGACCCCGGAACAGATCGGCGAGCTGTTCCTGACCAAGTTCCTGCTCGCGTTCGAGGTCGCCTCCTACCTGCTGCTGGTGGCGGCGGTGGGCGCGGTGATCCTGGCCCGCCGCCGTCGCGGCCTGCCCGACGAGCCCACGCCGGCGCCGAGCCACGTGGAGTCACCGCGCCTGGCGCTGGTCGGGACGATGGCAGAGACGGTTCACGCGCTCCCCGAGTCCGAGCGCTCCCCCGCCCACCGGGGAGGCTGGTAGTGGCGCTGGGCTGGTACCTGACGGTGTCGGCGCTGGTGTTCTGCCTGGGAGCCGCCGGGGTGCTGGTCCGTCGCAACCCGCTCGTGATCCTGCTCTGCCTGGAGCTGATGCTCAACGGCGGCAACCTCGCCCTGGTGGCCTTCTCGCGCGGGCATGGCTCCGCCGACGGTCAGATCTTCGCCCTGATCGTGATGGTGGTGGCCGCGTGCGAGGTGGTGGTGGGGCTGGGGCTGATCGTCGCCATCCACCGCCGGCGCCTGCCGGTCGACGTGGACGAGCTGTCCGAGCTGCGGGGGTGACGCCGTGAGCCCGACGACGCCGGCCTGGCTGGTCCTGGCCTTCCCCCTGGTGGGCACCGCGGCCATCGGGCTGGGCTGGCGGAGGCTCGCCGGGCGCTCGGCGGGTTGGATCGCCACGGGCTCGATCGCGCTCTCGTTCGCCGGCTCGATCGGCGTTCTGATCTCCCTTCTGGGGCGTCCGCCGGCCGAGCGCCAGGTCGTCTCCACCCTCTACGACTACGCCAACACGGTGGGCGTGGACGCCCGGCTGACCATCCTGGTCGACCCGGTGTCGGTGTTCATGATCCTGGTGGTCAGCGGGATCTCGATGCTGATCCACCTCTACTCGGTGGCCTACATGGCCTCCGACCGGGGCTACGTCCGCTTCTTCTCCTACCTCAACTACTTCGTCTTCTCGATGCTCCTGCTGGTCCTGGCCGGCAACTTCGTGGCGCTGATCATCGGCTGGGCGTTCGTGGGCGCGGCCTCCTACCTGCTGATCTCGTTCTGGTACCGACGCACGACCGCCACCGCCGCCGGGATCAAGGCGTTCGTCATGAACGTGATCGGCGACGCCGGCCTGGTGCTCGGCACCTACTTCATCTTCAGCCACGTCGGCACGCTCGACTTCCTCAAGACCTTCGACGCGCTGCCCAGGGCGTTCGCCGGCCACCAGGGCGACCTGGTGGCGGGGTGCCTGCTGCTGCTGGTCGGCGCGTTCGCCAAGTCGGCGCAGATCCCGCTGCACACCTGGCTGCCCGACGCCATGGAGGGGCCCACGCCGGTGTCGGCCCTGATCCACGCCGCCACCATGGTGACCGCGGGCGTCTACCTGATCGCCCGCATGCACCCGTTCTTCGAGCAGGCGCCGATCGCGGCGGACGTGGGCGCGATCATCGGCTGCCTGACGCTGATCATCGCCGCGTCGATCGCCCTCGTGGTGACCGACCTCAAGCGCGTCATCGCCTACTCGACGATGTCCCAGATCGGCTACATGATC
>DATFPO010000171.1:0-1685 GCA_035264745.1 Solirubrobacteraceae bacterium
CGCTCTCGCATGCGTTCAGGGGCGGACGGTGTCGCCGGGCGTCACGAGACCGGCTTCATGGCGACGGCTTGAAACTCCCATTGTCATCCCGACGCTCCCATTGTCATCCCGAGCTTGCGAGGGATCTCACGCTGACGTGCCCCGGAGCATGAGAATCCCTCCCTCTACTCGCAAGGTTCCCCTGAAAGCCTGTGATGTTTTCGGTGGCGAAGGGGAGGTGGGCCGAGCGCGGGGAGGCCGTGGAGCACGAGTGCGACGAGCACCCTCTACCGGTGCGAGTGGGTGGCGTGGGAGAATGAGGGAGCCCCGGTGTGAGGTCGAGAGATGAGCCAGGCGCCGCAGTTGCCCGGGATGCCCGCGGAGCAGGAGCGGCCGCCGAAGCCGCCCGTGGGGGCGCAGGCGCGGCGGATCGCGCGGGCGGTGCGGGACCAGGTGGAACTGGTGCCGCAGAGCCTGGAGGAGCGGGTGGCGGTGGACCATCCGGCGCGGGCGATCTGGGCGCTGCTGGAGCGGCTCGAGCTGGGGGCGTTCTACGCGACGATTCGGGCGGCGGTGGACGGGCCGGGGCGACCGGCGAGCGATCCGCGGGTGCTGCTGGGGCTGTGGATGCTGGCGACGGTGGAGGGGATCGGGAGCGCCCGACGGCTGGCCCGGCTGAGCGAGGAGCACGACGCGTATCGGTGGCTGCGTGGCGGGGTGCCGGTCAACTACCACCTGCTGTCGGACTTCCGCGTGGCGCATCAGGCGGAGCTGAACGACCTGTTGACCCGGACGATCGCGCTGTTGCTCTCGGAGGAGCTGGTCACGCTCAAGCGGGTGGCCCAGGACGGGGTGCGGGTGCGGGCGGCGGCCGGGGCCGGGTCGTTCCGTCGGCGGGCGACCCTGGAGCGGTGTCTGGGCGAGGCGCGCGAGCAGGTCGAGCGGCTGGCCTCGGAGCGGGAGGCCCCCGACGCGGACCAGCCGAGCGTGACGCGCACGCAGCGGGCGGCCCGCGAGCGCGCCGCACGTGAGCGGCTCGACCGGGTCGAGCGGGCGCTGGAGGCGCTGCCGGCCTTGGAGGCGATCAAGGAGCAGCAGCGGAAGAACCGAGGCAAGCGGGTCACGGAGGCGCGGGTCTCGACGACCGACCCCGACGCGCGGGTGATGAAGATGGGCGACGGCGGCTTCCGGCCCGCCCTGAACATCCAGGTCGCTACCGATGGCGACGGCCGCGCGATCCTCGGGATCGCGGTCAGCCGGCAGGGCAGCGATGGCGGGCTGGTGGCGCCGATGGAGGCCCAGGTCGTCGCCCGGACCGACCAGCATCCGGCGGAGTATCTGGTCGACGGGGGACTCGCGACCCGCGACGACATCACCACCCTGGCGGCCCACGACGTCACCGTCTACGCCCCGGTCGAGCCGCCGCGCACGGAGACCAGCGGCCGGACTGCCTACGACCCCCGCCCCGATGACACCCCGGCCGTCGCGGCGTGGCGCCGACGGATGGGCACCGACGACGGCAAGGCGATCTACCGACAACGCAGCGGCATCGCCGAGTGGACCAACGCCCAGCTCCGCTTCCGCCATGGCCTCCAACGCCTCACCGTCCGCGGCATCGACCGCGTCACCAGCGTGGTCCTGCTGCTCGCCGTCACCCACAACCTGCTCCGCTACCTCGCCCTGACCGCCTGAGCCCCCTCCGACCG
>DATFPO010000172.1:0-4452 GCA_035264745.1 Solirubrobacteraceae bacterium
CCTGGCGGGGGTCCACCGTCCAGTCGGGGTCGAGGTCTCCGGGCGGCCGCGCCGGCACGAACGCCGCGCGCGCCTCGCCCTCGGCCAGGCGCTCCAGCCGTTCGTCACCGCGGTCGCCCGCCGCGGCATCCAGCAGCGCGGTGGCGGGGACGTGCCCGAGCAGGGAGGCGCCGGCCAGCACCCGCCCGCACTCGGCGGCCACCAGCATGGCGTCCAGCGCCCCGAGGCCCGCCCCGCCGTGCGCCTCGCGGACCATGAGCCCCGGCCAGCCGGCCTCGCGGGCGGTGTCCCAGAGGTCGAGCCGCTCACCGCCGTCCAGCGCCTCTCGCGCGGCGGCCACGGTGGGCCGGCGCGACAGCGCGTCGCGGGCGGCCTCCTGGAGCAGCCGCTGCTCGTCGGAGAGCTCGAAGTTCACGGAGAGGCCCCGGCCGCCCCGGCTGTGACGGCGACGGTGCCGGTGTAGTCGCGCTCCTTGGCCCGCAGCTCCGAGAACGGGATCCCCTTGTCGAGCCGCGGCTCCGGCGGCAGGCCCAGGACGCGCTCCCCGACGGTGTTGCGCAGGATCTCCTCGGTGCCGCCGGCCGACTTCAGGCCGGGGAGGAACGAGATCAGATACGACCACTCGCCGTCGGCCAGCGCCTCGGGCCCGAGCACGTCGCCCACCAGGTCGCCGGCCCTGATCGCAGCGTTGACCGCGGTCACCTTGCCCAGGGCGGCCTCCGGTCCCGGGATCTGGCCCCGCTGGATCGCGGTGAGCAGCCGGTATCCGGTGAAGCGCAGCGCCAGCAGGTCGGCGGAGACCTCCCCGAGCCGTTGGCGCACCTCCGGGTCGGCCGCCGCCGCCTCGTCGGAGGCGATCGCCACGGCGAACCGGTCGGCCCGGTAGCCCATGCCCTCGCTGCCCCCGCCGATCGTCAGCCGCTCGAACATCAGGGTGGTCAGGGCGGTCTTCCACCCGCCGTCAACCGCCCCGACCGTGGCGTCCGGCGCCAGATGGACGTCGTCGAAGAACACCTCGTTGAACTCGGCCTCGCCGGTGATCTGCCGCAGTCCCCTGACGGTGACCCCCTCGGCGTCCATGGGGACGATGAACATGGTCAGTCCCTTGTGCTTGGGCAGGTCGGGGTCGGTGCGCGCCAGCAGCAGCCCGAACGAGGCGATCTGGGCATTGGTGGTCCACACCTTCTGGCCCGACAGGCGCCAGCTGCCGTCCGGCTGGCGCTGCGCCCGGGACTGGATGCCGGCGAGGTCAGAACCGGCGGCCGGCTCCGAGAACAGCTGGCACCACACCTCGTCGGCATGGAGCATCGGGGCCAGGTACCGCTGCTTCTGCTCCTCGGTCCCGTGGGCGATGATGGTCGGCGCCAGCATCCCCACTCCGATCGCGTCGAGGATCCCGGGCAGGCCGGCGCGGTTGATCTCCTGGTTGACGATCACCTGCTCGAGCGGGCCGAGCCCCTGCCCGCCGTACTCCTTCGGCCAGGTGACGCCGGCGAAGCCGGCCTCGGCCAGCTTGCGCTGCCACCCGCGATGGGCGGCGACCGCCTCCTCCTGGTTGGCGATCCGGTGACGGCCCCGCAGGACCGGGGCCTCCTCGCGGTGCTCCTCCAGCCAGGAGCGCACCCTGGCGCGATACTGGGCCTGCTCCGGGGTGTCGTTGAGATCCACGCGGCGTCCTCCTGGCTGGCTGGCCAACTACCCGATACTGCACCCTAGCGCGACCGGGTGGCCCGGATGCGCGCGGGATCGGCTCCGGCGATCGGGCGCCCCGGAGCGCCGGATCGGGCCCGGGCGGTCAGCCGCCCCCTCGGCCTCCGGGGTTATGCGTAGCGCGCCTCCTCGGCGTAACGGGCCTCGGTCTCCACCAGCGCGTTGAGCTCGTCGAAGGCCAGCATCCGGTCCACCATCGCCGCCGTCGTCTCGCGGTCGTGCAACTCCCGCAGAACCTCCTCCACCGCACGGGCGGCGGCGAACAGGGCGGCCAGCGGGCAGACGACCAGCGAGAAGCCCAGGTCGCGCAGCTGCGACCGGGTCAGGTGCGGCGTGACCCCGCGCTCGATCATGTTGGCCACCAGCGGCGGCGGCAGCGCGGCGGCGATGCGCTCGAGCTCCTCGACCGACTGCGGCGCTTCGACGAACAGCGCGTCGGCCCCGGCCTCCCGATAGACCAGGCAGCGCTCGATCGCCGCCTCCAGACCCAGGGGCTGGCGGGCGTCGGTCCTGGCCACGACGAACAGGTCGCGGTCGCCGCGGACGTCGCAGGCGGCGCGGATCTTGCTGGCGTGCTCATCCGCATCGACCACCCGCTTGCCGGACATGTGGCCGCACTTCTTGGGCCACACCTGGTCCTCGAGGAAGACCCCCGCGGCTCCGGCGTCCTGGAACTCGCGCACGGTTCGCATGACGTTGAGCGGGTTGCCGTATCCGGTGTCGGCGTCGACGATCACCGGCGCGCTCGACACCCGGCACACCGAGCGCGCGGCATCGGCCATCTCGCTGCCGGTGAGCAGGCCGAAGTCCGGCTCGCCCAGGCGGGCGGCGCTGACCGAGTAGCCCGAGATGAACACCACCTCGAACCCAACCCGCGCGGCGACGCGGGCCGTGAGGGCGTCGTAGACGCCGGGCATCAGCACCGTGTCGGTGGACACCAGCTGGCGTATCCGCTCCGCCTGGGTCATCCGAGCGCGGAAGCCACCGCCGACCTGGTCCGGCGCAGGCGCAGGGCGCGGAACCCGCGGTTGAACAGCCGCATCGCCTGGTAGCCGGGGTCGGGCGAGTGCAGGAGCACCACGCCCAGCGCCGCGTGCCGCCGGCGGACGGTCGCCACGAGGCAGTGACCGGCGGCGTCGGTGTAGCCGGTCTTGACCCCGGTGGTCCCCGGGAAGTCCTGGCGCAGCAGCGGGTTGTTGTTGACCAGCCACAGGCGGCCCGGCCGCCAGACGGTCTTCTTGCGCCGCCCGCGCTTGATCGTGTGGGGCACCAGCGAGGGCAGCGCGATCACCGAGGTGCGGACGATGCGGGCCAGCCGGCGCCGTGCCAGGACATCGCGGGCCAGCACGGCCAGATCGCGGGCGCACGAGCGGTTGCCGCGGTCCTCGAGCCCGTCGGGGGAGGAGTAGTGGGTGCAGCGGAGGCCCAGCGCACGCGCCTGCGCATTCATCTCGGTCACGAAGCCGGGGACCGTCCCGCCGATGTGCTGGGCCAGCGCGACGGCGGCGTCGTTGCCGGAGGGCAGCAGCAGCCCGTAGAGCAGGGTCTCCAGCCGCACGCTCCGGTGCGGCGGCAGCAGGCCCACCTGGGACCCGGGCTCGTCGAGGGCCTGGCGGGTGATGGCGACGCGCTCGCCGGGTCGTGAGCGCTCCGCGGCCAGCAGCGCGGTCATCATCTTGGTCAGGCTGGCGATGGGCCGAGGCCTCCACATGCCTCGGCTCCACAGCACCCGTCCGCTGGACAGCTCGAAGAGCAGGCCGCTACGCGGCGGACGCTTGAAGCGGATCCCCACCCGCACGCCGGCCGGCACGGTGGCGTAGGGCGTCGTGCGGGGCGACGCCTGGGAGACCTGGGTCGCACCCGCGACCGCCTGATCGCCCGGCGCGTCGTCGGTGGCGCTCGCCCAGACGAGCGCCAGGCCCAGCGCCATGAGAGCCGCGAGCACCAGCAGCGCCAGGCTTCCCGCTGCCGATGAGGACCTCACTCGTCGGGAGGATGAAGCAAGGCGCCGACGATCCCAAATGCGAACAGGCCGACGACCACCAGGGAGACCAAGACCAGGATGTCGAAGCCCTGGCGGACCGCGACCCAGAGTGTCAGCGCGGCCAGGGTCACCGTGAACAGCAGCGCCAGCCCCAGCACCACGGATCGGGCGCCCATCAGTACAGCGGGAACCGGGGCGCGATCTGCTTGCGCCGGGTGGCGAAGGCGCGGATGAGCAGCAGCCCGAACAGGAACCCCCCGATGTGGGCCCAGTAGGCGACTCCGGAGCCGTGTCCGAGGGGATCGCTCAGCTCGGCGGCGCTGAAGTAGATCTGTTGCAGGAACCACAGTCCCAGCATCACCATGGCCGGGAGCTCGATCAGCGTGACGAAGAAGATGATGAACACGAGGGTCAGCACCCGCGCGCGGGGGAACAGCAGGATGTAGCCGCCGAGGACCGCCGCGACGGCGCCCGACGCCCCGATGGTCGGCGCGGTCGCGTTGGGCGCGAACAGCACCTGGCCGGCCAGGGCGGCGAGCCCGCCCAGCAGGTAGTAGACGATGAATCGCGGGCGCCCCATGGAGTCCTCGACGTTGTTGCCGAAGATCCACAGGAACAACATGTTGCCGCCGAGGTGGAGCAGGCCGCCGTGCATGAACATCGACGTGAAGAGGGTCACGTAGGTCGACGGCAGGTCGAAGCGGGCACCGAACGCCTTCGAGCACGCGAACGCCTCGCTCGACGCCGGCGCGCATTGG
>DATFPO010000173.1:0-7224 GCA_035264745.1 Solirubrobacteraceae bacterium
GACTCGGGCCCGCTGCTGTTCGTGGTCGCCGTGGTGGTGCTGGGCATCGTCACGGCCTACCTGGTGGGAGGCTCCGGCCGTCAGATCGCCCCAGGGCCACCCGGCGGGTGGGCGGGCCAGGCCGACTCGGGCCGGGGCCCGGCGCCGACGATGCAACAATCTCCGGCCGCCACCGATTCCGAGGGCGGGCGTCCGCCCGCCACCGTGCCATGACCCGCATCGCGCTCGTTTCCCCGTACTCGTGGACGTATCCGGGGGGCGTCACCCGTCACATCGAGGCCCTGGCCGACGAGTTCGCCGGTCTCGGCCACGACGTCCGGGTGCTCGCCCCGACCGACCCGGACGACCGCGTCTCGCGCTGGCTGCATCGCGGCGCCGCGCCCGAGCCGCGCTCGCTGCCCGACTACGTCGTGCCGCTGGGGCGCACCGTCGGGCTGCCCGCCAACGGCGCGGTGTCGAACCTGTCGATCACCCCCGGGGGCGTGACCGCCATGCGCCGGGAGCTGCGCCGGGGCGGCTTCGACGTGGTCCACCTTCACGAGCCCGTGGCGCCGACGCTGTGCTGGGACGCGCTGGTGTCGACCGGCGCGCCGCTGGTGGGCACCTTCCACTGCTACTCCGAGAACCCGATCTCCAACAACCTGGCGAACCTCATCGGCGCCCGGCGGATGCTCAACCACCTGCGCGTGCGCATCGCGGTCTCGGAGGCTGCGGCCTGGACGGGCCGGCGCTTCTACGGCGGCCACTACCGGGTGATCCCCAACGGCGTGGCGGCGGACGCGGCGCCCCGGCCGGGGCCCGCCCGCGACGAGCTGCGCGTCGCCTTCGTGGGGCAGGCGGTGGAGCGCAAGGGGCTTCCCGTCCTGCTCCGGGCGTTCGAGGCGCTCCGGGAGCAGGTGCCCGCGCGGCTCCAGGTCATCGGGGCCACCGAGGAGGAGGTGCGTCCGCTGCTCCTGGACGAGCGCGGCGTCGAGGTCCTGGGCAAGGTCGACGACGAGCGCAAGCGACGGGCGCTGGCCGAGGCGGATGTGCTGTGCGCCCCCTCGCTGGGCGGCGAGAGCTTCGGCATGGTGCTCACCGAGGCCTTCTCCGCGGGCACGCCGGTGGTCGCCTCGGACATCGCGGGCTACCGCGACGTGGTGCGCCCGGGCCGCGACGGGGTCCTGGTGCCCCGTGGCGACGCTGGCGCACTGGCCGAGGCGCTGCACGACCTGTGGCTCGACGCCGATCGGCGCCGCACCCTGTCGGACGGCGCCGCCGAGGCCGCCGGACGCTACCGCTGGTCGCGCGTCGCCGGCGAGGTGCTCGAGGCCTACGACGATGCGCGCCGCGTGCCGGCGCCGCGGAGCGCGATCCGTCGCGCCGCCACCCGCGTCGGGGTGCTTCCCAGCGACGGCCGCGCCCGCGCGCCCGCCCGCCGCCTCCCGACCCTGGAGCCGCCGATGGACGGTGAGCGGCGCCCGGCGGTGGTCCTGGCCCGGCGGATCGGCATCGCGATCGCCGCGGTGGCGGGGTTCGCGTTGGCGGTCCTGGCGCTGCGCCGGATCGGGGTGGTGGACATCGCGCGCGCCCTGCTCGACTCGAGCCCGGTGTGGGTCCTGGTGTCCCTGGGGCTGATGGCCTCCTCGATGGTCCTGCGCGCGCTGGCCTGGCACGCGATCCTGCGGGCCGCGCTGCCCGGCGTCGGCGTCAAGCTACGCGACGCCATGCGGGGAACGTTCATCGGAGTGCTCATGTCCGCGACGCTCCCGGCCAGGCTCGGGGAGCCCTCCCGGGCGTTCGTGGTCGCGCGGCGCGCGGGGCGCCCCCGTGAGCGCCTGCCGGCGGTCCTGGGAACGATGGTCTCCCAGACCGCCCTCAACGTGGTGGCCCTGATCACCCTCGGTGTCGTGATGTTCTCCACCGTGGACCTGTTCTCCAGATCCGAGCGCGCCCTGGTCGCGGTGGCCGCGGCGCCGCTCGCGGTGCTCGCTGCCGTGCTCGTGGCCCCCGTCCTGCTCCAGGACGGCGGCGTCTTAGGTGCCTCCGCCGGCCTGAGGAGGCTGCGCGAGGCGCTGGCTCGCGCCCGGCAGGCGGCGGGGCGGGTGCGCCAGGGACTGGCCGTCTTCCGCCGCCCCCGGCTTGCGCTCGGTGCCACCGCGGCCCAGCTCGCTGCCTGGGCGATCCAGTGGCTGAGCTGCTACGTGCTCCTGGTGGCGCTCGGCCTCGACGAACGCGCCGGGCTGGGGGCCGCCGCCGCGGTGCTGTTCGCGGTGAACGTCACCGCCGTGCTCCCGGCCACTCCGTCCAACCTGGGCGTCTTCCAGGCCGCCTGCGTGGCTGTGCTGGCCGGCGCCTACCACGTCGGCTCCGCGGACGCGCTCGGGTACGGAATCGTCCTGCAGGCGGTCGAGCTGACCACCGCGGTGGTGATGGGCATGCCGGCGCTGGTGACCGAGGGGCTGTCGTGGCGGGAGGTGCGGCTGCGTGCCCTGGCCGGGGCACCGGTTCGGCTGGCTCCCCGCGAGGCCCCGTCCGAGGCGCTGGAGGCCGAGGCCTGACCGACCCCGTCAGGATCCGTCCGGCCAGGCGGTCCGGATAGGCTGAGGCCCCGACCCCGACCGGGAGCGAGCGATGGGCGAACCCACATCCCTGTCCGGCCGCCTCTCCGACCTGGCGCCGCTCGTGCTGCGCGTGGTGCTGGGAGGTCTGATGATCGCGCATGGCTATCTGAAGGTCGTCGGCGGCCCTGCCACCTTCGGGCGCCTCCTGGCCGGGCTCGGAGTCCCGGCTCCGATGTTCATGGGCTACCTGGTGACGTACACCGAGCTCGTGGGCGGCGCCCTGCTGGTGGTCGGCCTGCTCTCCCGGCTGGCCGCCCTGGCGCTGACCGCGGACCTGGTCGTGGCGATCGTCCTGGTGAAGGTGAACATCGGGCTGATCGCGCCGCGCGGGATGGGCGCGGGGGCCGAGCTGGACCTCGCCTACACCGCGGGCTTCGTGTTCATCCTGCTCGCAGGCCCCGGTCGCTTCTCGCTCGACCGCCTGATCGGGATCGACCGGCCGCCCGGCCCCGCCCGCGCAGCGTCCTCGGAGGCATGGTGATCTCGTTTCGGGGTAGGTACGATCTCTGAGGGCGCGCCGCCGCCCGCCAGGACATGCAGGTTCTCGACCGTCCCCATCCTTCGGCCATTGCCGGCCTCGCCTCCGGGGTCGAGGCGGAACTCGACGAGGCCGCCGCCCGTCGCTCGCTGCGCCATCAGATCGCCAGGCTGGAGCGCGAGCTGGCCGATGCGGCCACCTCCGCCTTCCCCCGCAGCCTGGCGGCGGTGCCCGCCCCCAGGACCGGGGGACCGGGCATCCTCACGATCGGCCAGCTCGAGGAGGCCCGCGACGAGCTCGCGGTCCGGCTCGGGGCCGTGCGGGGGACCGCGGCGGGGGAGGCCGCCCGGCACGAGCGCAATCGCCGGCGCCTGGAGCATATGATGCTCGAGCCCTCGCGCCACAGATACGCACTCGTGACCCGGGAGGACGTGGGGGAGACCGGCTGCGGCGGCTGGGAGGTGCGCCCCAGGCTGGGCCTCCTGGGCATGCTCGCCGGCTGGTGGCGGGTCAAGGTCTCCTCCGGCTGCCCGTTAGCCACCCGACACCGGGCGGTCCCGCGCCCAGCCGGGGCGATGAGCCCGGGTTAGGCGGCGAGGTCGGCGCACAGGGCGTCGATGCGCTCGTGCTCGGCGTCGAGCAGCCTGCGGGCGTCGTCCTGTAGCGCGCGCAAATTCGACGGGCTGGCGTCGTCCAGCTCGTCGCGGGCCGCGAGCTCCACCTGCAGTCGGAAGTAGCGCTCGGCCGGCAGCAGCTGGCTCAGCTGGTAGTCGACGACGTCGGACATCCCGTCGAAGACCACGTCGATCAGGGGGCGGGCCCACGCCAGCTCCCCCCAACGGCGCGCCCTGGCCGTGGGTATCGGACGCGTCTGCTGCCCGGTTCCCAGCGAAGCCACCAGGGATATCTGCGCGCCGTCCCGCCGCACCTCGGCGTAGGCCGACATCGCAGGATTCACCACGCACACCCCGCCGTCCACCAGCCCGACGGTGCCGCCGCGATCCGAGGGCACCGCCTCGGGCTCGAAGTAGGTCGGGGCCGCCGACGTGGCGCGCGCGACCACCCGCATCGGGTAGTCGCGCGCCGGCCGCGCCTCGGCCCGTCGACTCTTGAAGAAGAACGGGCGCCGCTCCTCGAGCGCGTAGGCCGTGACCAGGACCGGAGTGATGGCGTCCGCCAGCATGGCGTCGCCGAGGTACCGCCGCAGGGCCGCCTCGAGGCCGGCGTCCGAGTAGCGCTCGTCCAGCAGCCCGTCGACGCTGAGCACCGTGCGCAGCACCGAGCGCGAGAAGATCCGCGGGCCCTCCTCGAGGTACAGCCCGACGACGTCCGCGGCGCTGAGCCTGGGGCCGCCGCCCGGTCCGGGCGCGGTCAGGGCCAGGGCGATGATCCCTCCGGTGGAGGTGCCGGCAATCAGGTCGAACAGCGCGGCGATCGGTCGGCCGGTGCGACGTTCCACCTCGGCCAGCACCGTCGCGGGGATGATGCCGCGGATCCCGCCGCCGTCGATCGACAGGATCCTCGCCGCGGCCGGCATCAGGCCTGTTCCGGCCGCTCAGCCCCGGGCCGCCGCCGCGGGGTCCACAATCGCCGGCTGATCATCCGGCGACTGTCCCGGCTCGTCGTCGCTGGGCAGCGGCCCACCGCGCTCGGTCCCGGCGATCAGCTCGTCGGCGACCTTGCCCTCGCGGATCCGTCCCGAGCGCATGCCGAAGTAGATCGCCTGCGGGTGGTGGGCGACGATCGCCAGCGTCGACTGCTCGGGCTCCAGCGCGTACCCGCCCGACAGCGACAGGCCGATGCGGGGCGCGTCCAGGAGCCGGAAGACCTTCTCGTGCTCGGACTGGTCGGGGCAGGCGGGGTACCCCCACGAATAGCGCCGGCCCTGGTCGGGCTCGATGCCCAGGTCGCGGCGCACCCGGGAGTGCAGCCATTCGGCCAGGCCCTCGGCCGCCTGCACCCCGAGGCCGTGGACGAACAGCTGCTCGGCGAACTCGCCCTCGTCCTCCAGATGCTTGATCAGCCGCGTCACCTCGGGGCCGACGGTCACCGCCTGGATCGCGCACAGGTCGGTCTCGCCGCTGTCCAGCGGCCGGTAGAAGTCGGCCAGGCAGATGCGGTCGTGCCGCGGCTGGCGCGGAAACGCCAGTCGCTCCAGCTCGCGGCCGGAGCCATCGGGATCGAACACGATCAGCTCGTTGCCTTCGGCGTTGCACGGGAAGTAGCCCAGCAGCGTTCGCGGGCGCAGGTAGTCCTGCTCGCGCCACATCCGCTCCAGGCGGGGCTGAAAGTCGTCCTCCACCAGGCGGCGCCACTCCTCGCCCTTGACCCCTCGACCGCCCCAGTGCAGCTTGAACAGCACGTGGCGGTCGAGGTAGGGGAAGACCTCGTCCAGGTCGACGTCGATCTCGCGCACGCCCCGGTACGGCGGGGATGGGACCGGCACGTCGGTGCGCGCCGCCGAGCGGACCGAGGCGTCGTCCAGCGGCGGTGCGTCGTCCGCCTCCTCGCGCCTCTCGCGCAGCCCCCGAGCGTCCTCGCGGGTCTTGGCCACCAGGGCGTCGCGGGCCCCCTCGTCGATCAGCTGGTCGACCACCGCCAGGCCCGCGAACGCGTCCTTGCAATAGAAGACGCCGGGTTCGTAGACCTCGTCGGACTCGGAGCCCTTGGGGTACAGCGCCCGGCGGCCGAAGTCGCGGTTGATGGCGGCCCCGCCGATCAGGACCGGGAACCCCAGCCGGCGCTCGTGCAGCTCGGCGATGCAGGCCGGCATCTGCTTGGAGGTCGAGACCAGCAGCGCCGACAGCCCGATGGCCGTGGCGTCATGCTCGACGGCCGCGTCCAGGATGGTGGAGATCGGGACCTGCTTGCCCAGGTCCACGACCGTGTAGCCGTTGTTGGTGAGGATGGTGTTGACCAGCGACTTGCCGATGTCGTGCACGTCCCCGAACACCGTGGCGATCACCACCGTGCCCTTGGTGTGGCCCTCGATGCGGTCGAGGTAGCCCTCCAGCCGCGCGACCGCGCGCTTCATCACCTCGGCACTCTGGAGCACGAACGGGAGGATCAGCTCGCCCGCCCCGAACTTGTCGCCGACCTCCTTCATGGCCGGCAGCAGCACCTGGTTGAGGGTGGGGACGGCGCCGATCTTCTCGACGCTGCGGTCGATCCAGTCCTCCACCCCCTCCCTGCGCCGACGCAGGATGTGGAAGTGGAGCGCCTCCTCGGGCTCCATGCCCTCGGTCGGGTCCCCGGCCTCCGTCTCCTCCTCGGCGCCCTTGGACTCGAAGTGGGCGATGAAGCGCTCGAGGGCGTCGTCGCGGCGGTCGAAGACGAGGTCGTCGGCCAGCTCGCGCTCGGCGCCCGGGATCTCGGCGTAGGGCGTGATGTGGTTCGGGTTGACCATGGCCAGGTCGAGGCCGGCCTCGACGCAGTGGTGCAGGAAGACCGAGTTGAGGACCGCGCGGGCGGTGGGGGAGACGCCGAAGGAGACGTTGGAGACCCCGAGCGACGTCTTGACCCCGGGCAGCTGCGTCTTGACCTGCCGGATGCCCTCGATCGTCTCGATCGCGCTGCGACGCCACTCCTCGTCCCCGGTGGTCAGCGTGAAGGTCAGGCAATCGAAGATCAGGACCTCCGGGTCGAGCCCGTGCTCGCCGCAGGCCAAGTCGTGGATGCGACGTGCGACCGCCAGCTTGCGATCGGAGGTGCGGGCCATGCCCTCCTCGTCGATGGTGAGCGCGATGACTGCAGCGCCGTGGGCGGCGGCCAGCGGGACGACCCGGTCCAGCTTGTCGCGGCCCGCCTCCAGGTTGATCGAGTTCACGACCGCCCGGCCCGGGATCTGCTCCAGCGCCGTCTCGATCACCTCGGGCTCGGTGGAGTCGACCTGGATCGGCGCCGGCTGGGTGAGCGAGATCCGCTTGACCACCTGGCGCATCTGCTCGGCCTCGTCGGTGCGCTCGGTGAGCGCGACGCAGACGTCGAGGAGGTGGGCGCCGCCCTGCACCTGGTCCTCGGCGACCGACGCCAGCCCGTCGTAGTCGTCGGCCAGCAGCAGTTCCTTGGCCCGCCGCGAACCCTGGGAGTTGACCCGCTCGCCGATCAGGGTGGGCCGCGGATCCTGGACCAGGGGGGTGGCGG
>DATFPO010000174.1:0-2973 GCA_035264745.1 Solirubrobacteraceae bacterium
CCCGCACCCTCGAGCTCTAGGACGCGCGTCTCGAATCCGCCGAAGCTGTCCCGGTGCTCTAGGAGCGGCTCCATGGACGACCCCGCCGTGTGTAACGGCCGGGTCGGACGCTACCCGGTCGGATACCCGAGCTCGGTAAGCAGGTCGCCGGCCGACTCGACGAAGGCGGCCTGGTCGGAGGCGCTCATCTCCGTCCGCCAGCGCCCAACCCGGTCGGCCTGGGGCGGGCGCGAGGCGAGCGCGTGGATGCCCACCCTCTGCTCGGCCGGGATCACCTCCCCCTCGCGCGAGCGGGGAAGGTCGCGGGTGATCTCCTGCAGGCGGTTCGGAGCGCGGTCGTGGTAGTCGAGCATCGCCGTGGACCAGTCGAGCTCCACGAACTCGCATAGGCGCCGCAGCGCCGGCTCGGGATCGCGGATCAGGTCCTCATAGCGCAGCTCGGTGTAGTGGCTGACCCGTGCGCCCTGCTCGCGCGCGACCCGGATGCGCTTCGCCCACCGGTGGGCGGCCTCCGGCACGCTGCGCGGGCCGAAGTGCAGGCCCGTGATCGAGACCGCGACGTCGCGCCCGTCCCGGATGAGGTGCACGAACCGTGCCTCGGGAAGCGCCTTCTCGATCTTCGCCATCTTCCGCAGGTAGCCCGGCGTCTTGTCGCCCCAGCGTGGCTTGCCGGCCTCGTCGGCGTAGTAGCGGTAGAAGGCGCGCAGGGCCGGTCCCGCCTCCAGAGGCTCGACGTCCACGACCCGCGCGAGCAGGACGTCGGCGTCGAGCCCGAAGTCCGGCCAGCGCCGGTGCGTGGTGACGATGTCCACGAAGCGCTCCGGGCTGACCGGCCCGCGCTTGAACGCGGTTATGACGTCGAGCGCGAAGTGCGTCTCGGGAGGGACGGCGAGCTGAGGATGCGAGTCGAGCATGAGCCGCAGGAGCGTGGTGCCCGAGCGCGTCACCCCGACCACGAACGGCGCCGGCGCCGGCGGGCGGCGCGCGCCTGGACGGCGCGGGCGGGGGAGCCTCATCGCGAGCCCGCCGGGGCCCGGCTGAGCGGGTAGCCGAGATCGGCCAGGAGGTCGCCCGCCACCGACTCGAACGCCGCCTGATCGGCCGGCGACATCTCCCGCCGCCAGCGAGCAACCCGGTCCTCTCGCGGCGGTTGTGAGACATGCCGGTGCTGGCGCGCGCGCACATCGGCGGGGATGGCCGGGCCGCCCTGAGGGCGTTCGAAGTCGCGCGCTATCTCCTCGATGCGCCCCGGCGCCCGCTCGTGGTACTCGAGCATGACGGCGTCCCACGGCAGCTCGACGAAGTCGCAGATCCGGCCCAGCACCGCCTGGGGGTCGAGTACCAGGTCCTCGTAGCGCAGCTCGAGGTAGTGATCGAGCCGCTGCGCGTGGCGCCGGGCCTTGGCGATCCAGCTCGTCCAGCGCTCGGCGGCGCCCATCACGTCCTCGGGCCCGAAATGGACCTCCATGAGTGACAGGGCCACGTCCCGGCCGTCGCGGATCAGGTGGATGAACCGCGCCTCCGGCAGCACCCGCTGGATGAGCGGCATCTTGCGCGTGTAATGCGGCGTCTTGTCGCCCCACCGGGGCTTGCCGGCCCCGTCGGCGTAGCAGCGGTAGAAGGCGCGGAGGGCATCCCCCGCGGTGAACGGCTCCAGTGCCCGAAGGCGTTGGAGCAGCTCGTCGCGATCCAGCCGGAAGTCCGGCCAGCGGCGATGACCGGTGAGCAGCGCCACCACCTCATCGGGCCCCGCCCCCCGCTCGCAGGCCTCCACCAGCTCGGGGATGAAGTGGGTCTCGGGCGGGATGGCCAGCTGCGGATGGGCGTCCAGCATCAGCCGCAGCAGCGTCGTCCCGGACCGGCTGACGCCCACGATGAACGGCGCCGGCGGGCGGTGGCGATCGCGCCCGCCGAGACGTGCCAGGGCAGGGATGCGCATGTCCGCAACACTGTGGCACGTCGCACCCCGGGTCGCGGCCGCCAACGGGCCATTGGATATCGTGACCCGTCCGCACGGCCATGGTGGACGAGCTCAAGATCGCGGGCTGGGGCCTGCCCCCGGCCGACCTCTCCCTGGGTGAGGACGAGGTGCATGTGTGGCGCGGCATCGTGCGGGCCACCGCCGACCAGCTCGGCGACATCCTGCCGGTCCTGTCGCGGGCAGAGCGGCGTCAGGCCAAGCGCCATCCCGCCCCGAAGAACTTCTCCGCCGCCAGGTTCATGTTGCGCTCGCTTCTCGGCCGCTACCTCGGAATCGATCCCGGCAAGCTTCGCCTGGAGGAGACGGCCGGGGAACGGCTGCTCGTCGCCGGGCGTCCCGGCCCGCCGCACTGGGACTTCTCCTGGGGGGATGACCGGGCGGTGTTCGGGATCAGCGCCACCCAGCGATTGGGCATGCATCTGGAGGTCGTCCCCGACGACCGCGTGGTCGACGAGCTGATGCGCCGGATGCCGCCCCGCGAGGCGTCCCTGGTCGAATTCCTATCCCCCGACAACCGCGCCCGCTCGGTCGTCGGCTATCACGTCGAGCGCGAGGCCGAGCGCCGTCTCGAGCGCTATCGCCAGGGACACGGCGGCGACGGGCCCGACGACTTCCGGGTCGAGCGCCTGCGCCTGGGCAAGCGCTTCCTGGCCGCGGTGGCGGCGGAGGGCTGGGACTGGTCGCCCAGCTTCTGGCGCTACGACCGGGGCGGCGAGGCCGACGGCTAGGCGCGTCGGCAACCCGACCTCGACCCATGCCGCCCCGCAGAAACCGACCTCCCCGCTGGATGCGGCCGTTGGAGCCCCCCGAGTGCCCCCCGGGTTGGCGAACCGGCGCGCCGGACTTCGTCGGCGTCGGAGCCCAGCGCGCCGGCACCAGCTGGTGGTATCGCGCGATCGCGGACCACCCGAGGGTGGCGCGCATCGAGGACCAGGCCAAGGAGCTGCACTTCTTCGGGCGTTTCTGGCAGGGCGATGTCCCGGACGACCTGG
>DATFPO010000175.1:0-3290 GCA_035264745.1 Solirubrobacteraceae bacterium
TCTTGCCCGCCGCGAAGCCGCCGGTCGCGGCCTCCTTGCCGGTCCCGCAGCAGATCACCGACTTCAGGATCTCGGTCTCCATGTCGGTGACCTTCGAGGACATCACCCGGCGACGCAGCGTCTGGTTGACGATCCGCCGTCCGCCCGGCTCGGCGACCTCCTGTATGCCCACCGGGCCGGCCTGGGCGGCCCCGAGCGTGCCGGTCACCCGCCGCCCGTGCGCGGCGATCGTCTCGTAGGCATGCGCCATGTCCAGCGGGGTCACCCCCTGCTTGAGCCCTCCCAGGGTGATCGCGTAGTTGGTGGAAATCGAGGTGCGGATCCCCATCCGCCGGGCCAACTGGGCGATCCTGGGCGGGCCGACCTTGATGCCCACCTCGGCGAAGACCGAGTTGTCGGACTCGGCCGTGGCCTCGGCCAGCGTGCGCGCGCCGGCGTACTCGCCCTCGAAGTTGCGCACCACGAACTTCTCGCCGCCACTGTGCGGAACGTCGAAGATCTTGCGCTGCGACGCCCACACCGAGTCGGGGGACATGCCCTCGCGCAGCGCCTGAGCGAGGACGAACGCCTTGAACGCCGAGCCGGGCTGCCGCTGGCCCTGGGTGGCCAGGTTGAACGGCGCGCTGTTGTAGTCCAAGCCCGGCCGGCCTCCCACCATCGCCCTCACCTCGCCGGTGCGGTTGTCGATCGCCACCAGCGCCGCCGCCGGCCCATTGGGGTCGCTGAGGTGGTTGGCGACCGCCTGCTCAGCCTGCTGCTGGAGCTGGAGGTCGAGGGTGGTGCGGATGCGAAGTCCGCCGTTGAGCGCGCGCTGGGCCCCGAAGCGGTCGATCACCTGCTGCTTGACCCACGTCGTGAAGTACGGGGCCAGCGAGTTCTCGTGGGGGAAGGTCACGGTGGCCCGGGTGGGGACGGGCTCGCGCTGTGCGATGGACAGGTCCTCCTGGCCGATGTAGTTCTGGCCGAGCATCCGCTGGAGGACCACGTCGCGGCGCAGCTGGGCCGCCCGGGGATGGACGAGGGGGTCGTAGGCGCTGGGCGACGACACCATGCCGGCCAGCAGCGCCGCCTCGGCCGGGTTGAGGAGGGAGGCGCAGAGGGGCTGGCCGGCGCCCCCGCAGGCGCGGCGCTGGCCGGTCAGGGGGTCGATGCTGAAGTAGACGCGCGCCGCCGACTCGATGCCGTAGGCCCCGTTGCCGAAGTACACCGCGTTGAGGTACTCGGTCAGGATCTTCTGCTTGCTCCACTTGCGGTTGAGGTGGTAGGCCAGCGCGGACTCGCGCAGCTTCTGGAACAGGGTGCGCTGGTTCTGGGCCGCGAGCGCGTTCTTGACGAACTGCTGGCTGATGGTCGAGGCGCCCTGGACGGTCTGGCGGCGGGCCAGGTCGGCGAAGAAGGCCCGGGCGATGGCCCGCACGTCCACGCCGTTGTTCTCGTAGAACCGCTGGTCCTCGATCGCGATGATGGCGTGCTGCATGGCCGGGGAGATCTGGCCGTTCTGGACCAGGATGCGGTTGTCGCGGCTGGTGAGGATCCCGATCTGGGTGCCGTGGTCGTCCAGCAGGATGGAGTTGTGGGCGTTGCGGTACTCCTGCCGGTTCTCCAGCGCCGGCAGGTCGGACGCCACCGCCATCACCATCCCGAACACCGTGGAGAGGACGGCCAGCCCTCCCAGCCCGGCCAGGATCAGCGCCAGGCGCAGCTTGTACACGCGTGGCCGTCCCGGTCCCGGGCCTCGGCCTCCGGGGTCAGGTGGCCCGGAGCCCCCGTCGCCACCCGAGCCGTTCCCGCCGCCGCCGGGCGCCGAGCCGTCGCCGCCGGACGGAGGCATCCGGCTCGGGGCGCCGGGATGCAGCAGCTCGCCCGCGACCCCACCGCCGGCGGAGTGACGCGCGGCGCGGCGACCCGCGGTCCGGCGAGCAGCGCGCGCCTCGGCGCGGGCGCCCGGGATCGCGGGCGGCAGCTCGTCAGCCGCCGGAGATGTGTGGTCGTCGCTCAAGGCGTCGGGGGCCCTGACGGGGGGCGCGATCGGGACCCGGACGCGGCGCGTCGAAGTCCGGCCGCGCGAGGCGCGAGAGTCTAGCATTGGGTCGGATGGACTCCTCCGCGCCTGGGCCCGCCGAGGCGGCCGCCGAGCTGGCTCGCGACGCGGTCGAGTGCCTCCCCGAGGGCGCGCTGGAGGCCCGTCTCGAGCACGCCGCGCGCGAGGGGCGGCCGCTGCGGGTCAAGCTGGGCATCGACCCCACCGCCCCCGACATCCACCTCGGCCACACGGTGGCCCTCAGGCAGCTGCGGCGCTTCCAGGATCTCGGCCACACGGTTGTCCTGATCATCGGCGACTACACCGCCCGGGTGGGCGATCCCAGTGGCCGCTCGGCCACCCGGCCCGTGCTGTCGGGCGAGGAGATCGATGCCAACGGCTCGACCTTCCACCAGCAGGCTCTGCACCTGCTCGACCCGGATCCGCGGCGGCTCGAGGTGGCGCGCAACAGCCAGTGGCTGGACATGCCGGTTGAGCAGCTCTTCGGTCTGGCCCGGACCACGACGGTGGCTCAGCTGCTGGAGCGCGACGACTTCGCCGAGCGCTACCGCTCGCGCGAGCCGATCTCGGTGCTCGAGCTGCTCTACCCGCTGCTGCAGGGCTACGACTCGGTGGCCGTCCGGTCGGACGTCGAGCTGGGGGGGACCGACCAGAAGTTCAACCTCCTGCTGGCCCGCGAGATCCAGCGCGCCTACGGCCAGCCCGAGCAGGTGGTCATGACCCTGCCGCTGCTGCCGGGGACGGACGGCGACCGCCGGATGTCCAAGACGCTCGGCAACTACGTCGGGATCACCGAGCCGCCCGAGGAGATCTACGGCAAGACCCTGCGCATCCCTGACGAGGCGCTGCCGGTGTGGCGGCGGCTCCTGGCTGACCGCCCCGACGCCGACCTGCCGCCGCGCGACTCCAAGCGGGCGCTGGCCCGCGAGCTGGTGGCGCGCTTCCACGGTGCCGAGGCGGCCGGGAGCGCGGAGCGTGCCTTCGACCGTGTCCACGTCGAGCACCGCCCCCCCGATGAGGTGGAGGAGGCCGTGTTCCGGGCCGCGGACGGGGCGGTCCACCTGCCGGCGGTCGTGGCCGAGCTGTTCGGGATGTCGACCTCGGAGGCCAGGCGGCTCCAGTCCCAGGGCGGCGTGCGCCTGGACGGCGAGGCGGTGCCGGCCGACGACCTCGACCTGTCGGCCGACCGGCTGGACGGCGCGCTCCTGCAGGTGGGCAAGCGCCGGTTCCGCCGCCTGCGGCGGGGTTG
>DATFPO010000176.1:0-4653 GCA_035264745.1 Solirubrobacteraceae bacterium
GGTTACCGGACCTTCGTCGCCTGGCCGCGCCGGGGGGAGGGGGAGAGGGCCGCCTACAACCTGGCGCGCCTGACCGCCGCCTGGTCGGACGGGGAGGCGCCGGGCGACGCGGGCCTGCGCTTCGTCCGGGCCTCGCTGCGCGACGGCTTCGTCTCGGCCCCGCTGCGCCTCGCGGTCATCCCCGAGCATCGGCTGATGCGCCGCCGCCGACCCGAGCGGCCGGAGGCGCCGCGCGCCGGCGTGCTGCGCTCGTTCGCGGACCTGCGCACCGGCGACATCGTCGTGCACGAGGACCACGGCATCGCCCGGTTCGCCGGCTTCGAGACCAAGACGGTGGCCGGTGTGACCCGCGATTACCTCTACCTCGAGTACCAGGGCGACGACCGCGTGTTCGTCCCCTCGGACCAGCTGGCGAAGATCTCCCGCTACGTGGGGGCCGGCGGCGAGCACCCGCCGCTGTCGCGGCTCGGGGGCACGCGCTGGGAGCAGATGAAGGCCCGGGCCCGGCGGGCCGCCCAGGAGCTGGCCGGCGAGCTGCTGAACCTGTACGCCGAGCGTCGCCGGCGGACCGGCCACGCCTTCCCGCCCGACTCGGACTGGCAGCGCGAGTTCGAGCAGCGCTTCCCCTTCCAGGAGACCGCCGACCAGGCCGACGCCATCGACGCGGTCAAGGCCGACATGGAGGCACCGCGACCCATGGACCGCCTGATCTGCGGAGACGTCGGCTACGGCAAGACCGAGGTGGCGCTGCGGGCCGCCTTCAAGGCGGTGGAGGGCGGCAAGCAGGTCCTCATGCTGGTCCCCACGACGATCCTGGCCCAGCAGCACTACGGGACCTTCGCCGAGCGCCTGGCCGACTGGCCGATGCGGGTCGAGCACGTCTCGCGCTTCCGGTCGCCGCGCGACCAGCGCGCCGCCATCCGGGCGTTCTCACAGGGTGAGGTGGACATCCTCATCGGCACCCACCGCCTGCTGTCGCGCGACGTCCGCGCCCGCGACCTGGGGCTGCTGATCGTCGACGAGGAGCAGCGCTTCGGGGTCCGGCAGAAGGAGCTGCTGCGCCAGCTCAAGCTCAAGGTGGACGTCATCTCGCTGTCCGCCACGCCGATCCCACGCACGCTGCAGATGTCGCTGGCCGGAGTCCGCGACATCTCCACAATCGACACGCCGCCCGAGGGGCGGCGCCCCATCCGCACCTACGTCGGCGAGTACGACGAGGACCTGGTCCGCGGCGCGCTGGAGCGCGAGGGGGACCGAGGTGGACAGGCCTTCTTCCTCCACAACCGGGTGCAGACCATCGACGAGACGGCCGAGCGCCTGCGGGGGCTGTGCCCCAAGCTGCGCTTCCTGGTGGCGCACGGGCAGCTCGACGAGCGCGACCTGGAGGAGCGCATGCTGTCGTTCCTGCGCGGCGAGGCCGACGTCCTGGTCTGCACCAGCATCATCGAATCGGGGCTCGACATACCCCAGGCCAACACGCTGGTGGTCGAGGACTCGCACTCGTTCGGGCTCGCCCAGCTCTACCAGATCCGCGGTCGGGTGGGTCGCAGCCGCGAGCGGGCCTACGGCTATCTCCTCTATCCCTCGGCGGCATCGCTCACCCCCGAGGCCGCGCAGCGCCTGACCGCGCTCTCGGACTACACCGAGCTGGGGGCGGGGGTGCGCATCGCGCTGCGCGACCTCGAGATCCGCGGCGCAGGCAACCTGCTGGGCGACGAGCAGTCCGGCCACGTGGCCGCGCTGGGGTTCGAGCTCTACCTGCAGATGCTGGATGAGGCGGTCGCCTTGATGGGCGCGGACGGCGCGGCGGCCCACGAGGAGCCGGTCCGCCTCGACGTCAACGTCGACGCGTACGTGCCGGCCGACTACATCCCCTACGAACAGGCCAAGATCGAGGTCCACCGCCGCATCGCGGCGGCCCGCGAGGTGGCGGAGCTGCAGCTGCTGCGCGAGGAGCTCGAGGACCGGTTCGGTCCCCCGCCCGCCCCGCTGCTCAACCTCATCGCGCTCCAGCAGGCGCGGATCAAGCTGGGTCAGGCCGGTGCCCGGGCGGTCTCGTTCCGGGGGGACCGGCTGGCGGTCACGCCGGTGGAGCTCGACTCGGTGCGCGCCAGGCGCCTGCGCGAGCAGATCCCCGAGGCCCTGTACGAGTCGGGCCGCTCGCAGGTCTCGGTGCGGGTGCCCGACCAGCCGGAACGCCGGTTCCCGGCCGTGGTGAGGGCCGCCGACGTGCTCCTGGCGCTGACCCGCGAGGCGGCCTGAGCCGGCTGCCGGGCGCTCGCCGAGCCGCCTCGCTGCGCGGGCGGCGGCGGTCGAGCTAGTAGCATCGGCGCCCGCGTGGCCTCCCCACTTCGCTCGATCCCGGCGCTTGGCGCCTTTTTTGTGCTCGCGGCCGTCCTGGCCGGCTGCGGCGGCATCCCGGGCAACGGGGTGGTCCGGGTCGACGACGCCGTGATCAAGCGCACCACGTTCGACCACTGGATGCGGGTGGCCGCCGCCTCCTCCCAGCCTCCCGGAAGCGGCACCGTCGTCGTGCCGGACCCCCCGTCGTTCAAGCGCTGCGTGGCGGCGAGGCGCCAGAGCGTCCCGCGGCCCCCGCAGGGTCGCCCCCAGATCTCCGACGCCCAGCTCAAGGCCCAGTGCCGCCAGGAGTACGACTCCCTGCGCGACCAGGTGCTCCAGTTCCTCATCCAGGCCCAGTGGCTCCAGGGCGAGGCCGAGGACCAGGGCATCAAGGTCTCCTCCAAGCAGGTGCAGCGGTCCTTCCAGCAGCAGAAGCGCCAGTCGTTCCCCAGCGATGCCGCCTACCGCAAGTTCCTGCGCATGTCGGGCATGACCCAGCAGGACATCCTGCTGCGGGTGAGGCTGGACCTGATCTCCAACAAGATCCGCGACAAGGTCGTCCACGCCAAGCGCGCCGTCACCCAGAAGCAGATCGCCGACTACTACAACCGAAACCGGCGCCAGTTCTCCCAGCCCGAGCAGCGCGACGTCGAGGTCGTGCTCACCAAGACCAGCGCCCGGGCCCAGCAGGCCAAGCAGGCGATTCAGGGCGGAACGCCGTGGCCCTCGGTGGCCAGCCAGTACTCCGTGGACCAGACCTCCAAGTCCCACGGCGGCCGCCTCACCAACGTCACGCCCGGCCAGCAGGAGCAGGCGTTCGACAGCGCCGTGTTCAAGGCGTCCCGGGGCCAGCTGATGGGGCCGGTCAAGACCCAGTTCGGCTACTACGTCTTTCGCGTGACCAAGGTCGCGCCCGGCTCCCAGCAGAGCCTGCAGCAGGTCCGCACCACGATCCGGCAGGTGCTCATCTCGCAGAACCAGGAGCGGGCGCTGCGCCGGTTCGTGACCCAGTTCCAGAAGAAGTGGAAGGCGCGCACCACCTGCCGCAAGGGCTTCATCATCGACAGCTGCAAGAACGCGCCCGCGCGCAGCCGGACCTCCACGGTCCCGCCCGGGGCGGTCCCGCCGCAGGGCGGCGCGCCGCAGGGCGCTCCGCCCCAGGGGGCCCCGCCCCAGGGGGCCCCGCCCCAGGGTGCCCCGCCCCAGGGTGCCTCGCCGCAGGGTGGCGGACCCCCGCCCTCGGGGCCCTGAGGCCGCCCGTCAGCGGTGAGCCGGTCGCGGATCCAGCGGTCCCTGGAGCGGCTGGACGCGATCACCCGGCGCCTGCGCCGCGACTGCCCCTGGGACCGCGAGCAGGACGAGCGCTCGATCGTCCCCCACACCGTCGAGGAGGCCTATGAGCTGGCCGACGCGGTCGAGGCCGGCGACGACACCAAGCTGGTGGACGAGCTGGGCGACGTGCTGTTCCAGGTGCACTTCCTCGCGCTGCTGCTCGAGGAGCGGGGCGGCGGGGATCTCGGCGCGGTGGCCGAGCGTTGCACCGAGAAGCTGATCCGCCGCCATCCGCACGTGTTCGGCGACGCGCAGGCGCGCACCGCCGGGGAGGTCCTGCGCAACTGGGATGCGATCAAGCGCCAGGAGCCCGGGCGGTCGCCCGGGCTGTTCGCCGACGTTCCCCAGAACCTGCCGGCGCTGCTGCTCGCCCGCAAGGTCCAGCGCCTCGCCGCCTCGGGGGGCTCGGACGGCGCCGGGGACGCCGAGTCGCTGGCCGAGCGCTGCCGCGACGTGCAGGGCCTGGAGGGCGCCGCCCGCGACCGGCGCCACGCCGCGGTCGGCGAGCTGCTGTTCGCGGCCGTCGCGGTCGCCCGCCGGCTCGAGGTGGATCCCGAGCTGGCGCTGCGGGCGGCGGCCAGGCGCTTCCAGGCCCGCGCCCCGCGATAGCCTGGCCGGCCCGGTACGGCGGCCATGAGCCAGATCGAGTCGATACACGCCCGCCAGATCCTCGACAGCCGGGGCAAC
Source organism: Solirubrobacteraceae bacterium (assembly GCA_035264745.1). Taxonomy (GTDB): domain Bacteria; phylum Actinomycetota; class Thermoleophilia; order Solirubrobacterales; family Solirubrobacteraceae; genus DATAEY01. The sequence goes on from DATFPO010000176.1 coordinate 4,363, forward strand.
CCCACCGTGGAGGTGGAGCTGACCCTGCGCTCCGGCGCGGCCGGGCGGGCGGCGGTCCCGTCGGGCGCCTCGACCGGCGAGCTCGAGGCCAGGGAGCTGCGCGACGGCGGCGACGCCTGGAGGGGCAAGGGGGTCCAGCGCGCGGTGGACAACGTCAACCGCGAGATCGCCGGAGCGGTGTGCGGTCGCGACGCCGTCGACCAGCGCGGGCTGGACCGGGCGCTGATCGAGCTCGACGCCACTCCGGACAAGTCTCGCCTCGGCGCCAACGCGATCCTGGCCGTGTCGCTG
>DATFPO010000177.1:0-14306 GCA_035264745.1 Solirubrobacteraceae bacterium
CGCGGCGAGCGTGTAGCCCTGGGCGAACAGCTGCTTGCCGATCGTCGGGGCGTTGCCGATCACGATCGTCACCGCGATCGTCTCACCGATCGCCCGGCCCAGGCCGAGCATCGCCGCGCCCGAGATCCCGGCCCGCGAGTAGGGGAGGACGGCGGTGCGGATCATCTCCCAGCGTGTCGCCCCGAGCGCCAGCGCGGCCTCCTTGTGGTCGGGCGACACGGTGGCCATCACCTCACGGGTGATGGCCGAGACGATCGGGATGATCATGATCGCCAGGATCAGGCCGGTGATGAAGTAGTTGGGGCCGGCGACGTGCCCGCCCACGAAGGGCAGGAACGAGAAGTGGTACGCGAACCACTGCTCGGCCGGGCGCAGCTTGGGGATCAGGAAGAAGAAGCCCCACAGCCCGTAGACCACCGACGGCACGGCGGCCAGCAGCTCGACCATCCCGGTGAGTGTCCCGCGGGCGCGCGTCGGGCACAGCTCGGTGATGAACAGGGCGGTGGACACCGCGACCGAGACCCCGATCACCAGCGCCGTGGCCGAGGTGATCAGTGTCCCCACCAGGAGCGGCAGGGCGCCGAACACGTGGCCCTGGACGTCCCAATCGTTGTTGAAGGTCAACCCCAGCACGCCGAAGCGCGCGAACGCCGGCCTCGACTCCAGATACAGGCGTACGAAGAAGAATGCGATCAGGACCAGGATCGAGGCGGCGAGGGCCGTCAACCCCCACCGCAGCGCCCGATCCGGAAGCCGAGCCAGTGGCGACCGCTCGAGGATCGAGCGGTCGCCGCGCGCGCTTAGGGCTCCGGCTTCCATCCGGACTCGGCTAGGCGCCGGAGCTGGGCTTCAACGGTGACCCGTTGCAGGTCAGGCCGTCGGCCTTGGCCTTGGCCTTCTGGTCGAGGCCCGCCGGCAGCGGTGCGTACTGGATCTGCTCGGCGCTCTTCTGGCCCGCGCCCAGAACGTAGGCCAGCCAGTTCACTACCCCCTGCGCGTCGCCCTTCTTCACCCTCGCCTTGCACATGTCCTTGTAGACCAGGATGAACGTCGCCGAGGCGATCGGGTACGCCTGCGGGTTGCGCGAATTGATCGCGCTGAAGCGCAGGTCGGCCGGCACCTTGACGCCCTCGCCCGCGGCCGAGGTCGACTGGAGGGTCGGCGCGACGAATTTCCCGGCCGAGTTCTTGACGTCGACGGTCGTGAATTTGTTCTGCAGCGCATACGCCAGCTCGACATAGCCGACGGAGCCATCGGTCTGCTTGACCGCGCCGGCCACGCCGTCGTTGCCCTTGGCGCCGGTCCCGGTGGGCCACTTGACCGTCTTGTCCGAGCCCACCTGCTGCTTCCACGCCGGGCTGGAGTCCGACAGGAAGGAGGTGAACAACTTGGTCGTGCCGGACTCGTCAGAGCGGTGGACCACCGTGATCGAGGTCGCGGGGAGCTTCTTGCCCGGGTTGAGCCTGGCGATGGCCGGGTCGTTCCACTTCTTGATCTTCCCGAGGAAGATGTCGGCGCCCGTGGGGCCGTCGAGCCGGAGCCCTTTCGCCACGCCGGGCAGGTTGTACGCGACCGTGATCGACCCGAACGCGGTCGGGACGTGGACCGGCTGGCCCTTCTTGTCGGCCGCCTTGACCTCCTCATCCTTCATCGCCGCGTCCGAAGCGCCGAAGTCGACCGTGCCGGCGGTGAACTGGGCGATCCCGCCGCCGGAGCCGATCGGGTTGTAGTTGACGGTGGCGCCGCCCTTGTCCTTGAACTCGCTGCCGAGCTGGTTGTAGAGCGGAGCGGCGAAGGTGGACCCGGCGCCACTGATCGCCCCGCCCTGCTGCCCGCCGCACGACGCTGCCCCGACCGCCAGCGCACCTGACGTCGCCAGGGCCAACAGCTTGCCTGTGTTCACGAGGTCTCCTTCATCCGGAAACGTGTCGAGGCCGAGGCTTCCAGCCCTGACTGCCAAGCCTGTTACTGAGCTGTGGCTCGCGTGTGAAAAGCGTGTCAAGGCTCGGAGGAGAAGCGGTAGCCGAACCCGACGTGCGTGTGGACGAACCGCCAGTCGGGGAGCGCCTCCTCGAGCTTGATCCGCAGCGTGTGGACGTAGACGTCCACCGAGCGGTCGCCGGGACGCATCGTCCCGGCGGCGATGACCAGCGACTCGACACGGCGGATCTCCAGCGGCCCCGCCCTGATCACCGCGGCGACCGGGACGTAGACTGGCTCCATCGGGCCGCGATCCTCGGCCGGCGGCCTCGGGATGGGGTTACGACCGGGTGAAGCCGGCGTGAAAACCCGGTGAAGCCCGGTCGCCGGCCCAGGACCGAGGGCAGCGGCGTCGTGGCGCGCGCCGCTCGCCGTCCCCGCGCCAACTAGACTGCGCGCGCCGTCCGAGACGGCGGCTCGGCCTCCAAGCACCCGTCCCATTCCAGGAGAAGCACGCATGCCGCGTCTGTCGCAGGTCTTCGTTCCCAAGGAGCAGGAGTTCTTCGACCTGTTCGAGGAGGCGGGCACCAACATCGTGCGCGCCGCCGACCTGCTCGACCAGATGCTGCGGACCTATCCCGAGCGCGCGGACCTGTCGCGGGACATCCTCATCTGCGAGCAGGAGGGCGACCGGATCACCCACGACATCATCCAGCGGCTCAACCAGACCTTCGTCACCCCGATCGACCGGGAGGACATCTACGAGCTGGCGTCCGCCCTCGACGACATCGTCGACTACACCGAGGAGGTGGCCGACTACCTCGGCCTCTACAAGATCGAGGCGCCCATGGAGCAGTCCCAGAGGCTGGCCCACATCCTCCTCCAGGCGTGCCGGCAGATCTCTGAGGCGATGCCGCGGATGCGCAAGTTCGGCGACATCTCCCACTACACCGTGGAGATCAACCGGCTGGAGAACGATGGCGACCGGGTGACCCGCGAGGCGATCGCCTCGCTGTTCGACGACGGGATCGACCCGATGGTGGTGCTGCGCTGGAAGGACCTGTTCGAGCGACTCGAGAACGCCATCGACGCCACCGAGCGCGTGGCCAACATCCTCGAGGGCATCGTCATCCGCAACTCTTAGGCCTAGGCGGCCCGCTCGGGATACTCGATCGGGCGCAGGACCTGGGCGGGAACCCCGGCCGCGATCGAGAATGCCGGGATGTCCTTGGTGACCACGCTGTTGGCCCCGATCACGCAGCGCTCCCCCACCGTCACTCCGCTGGTGACCACCACGTTGACGCCGCACCAGGTGTTGTCGCCGATCCGGGTCGGCCCCTTGGTGGTGAAGCCCTGCCAGGGGACCGGCCGGTCGGGGTCGTCGAAGCGATGGCTGCCGTCGCTGAGGAAGCACCCGTTGGCGAACATGCAGTGGGACCCGATCTCCACCAGCTCGACCGAGGCCACCATGACGTTGCGGTTGAGGAAGCTGCCCTCTCCGATGCGCACCCGCGCCGGTGCCGGCGCGGTGATCCACACGCCCGGCTCGAACAGCGTGTGCGCGCCGATCTGGAGGCGGTCCTCGCGCAGCGCCTCGAGCACGTTGCCCTGGACGGGCCAGCGGACGAACGCGCGACGGCGTGCGAATTCCCAGTGGATCCGCGCGCGGTTCCACGGGCGCGAGTTTTGCTCGTACCACCGCCACTTCTGCGCCCAGAGCCTGGCGCGGGCAAGCGCGGAGTCCGGGGAAGGCGGAGTCAGGGCGTCGTTGGCGGCAGCGCGAAGTTCTGCGTGATCCAGCGCGAGTCGTCCTGGTGCGGGTTGCCGTTGAGCTGGTCGGAGCCCCAGACCACGTCGTCGTGGTTGGGATCGGGACTGGCGCCCGAGTAGTCGCCCGAGCGACAGGGAGGTCGACCGAACTCCGGGGTGCACGAGAAGTCCTGGTCGATGTTGTCGTTCGACGCCAGCGTCGCCTCGTCCCCGATGCTCCCGAGCGGTGTGCTCGCGAGCCGTGACCGCGCCCGGGTCTGGGCCTCGGTCGAGGAGTCGCCGACGCTGTAGTGGATCACCGCCTGGTTGCCGTTCATGATCGGCGAGGTGGCCGGGTTGAACACGAACCGTGTCATGGGCGGGCGATGGTAATCCCCGGGCCAGACCGTAGCCAAACCGCCACCCCGGCCGGGCCTGCGATCGGCCTCGCCGCCGAGCCGCCCCTCAGGCCGCGGTGGCCACCCGACGCCGGGGCGAACGGCGCCGCGCCGGTCGGGCGGCGGGCTCGACCAGGCGGCGCAGGAAGCGGCCGGTGTGCGAGCCGGGATCGGCCGCCACCTGCTCGGGCGTGCCGGTGGCCTCGACGTAGCCGCCCTCCTCGCCGCCCTCGGGGCCCATGTCGATCAGCTGGTCCGCGGTCTTGATGACGTCGAGGTTGTGCTCGATGACCACCACGCTGTTGCCCCCCGCGACCAGGCGCTGGAGCACCTCGAGAAGCCGCTGGATGTCGGCGAAGTGCAGGCCGGTGGTGGGCTCGTCCAGGATGTAGAGCGTCCGCCCGGTCGCGACCTTGCACAGCTCCGAGGCCAGCTTGACCCTCTGGGCCTCGCCGCCGGACAGGGTCGTGGCCGGCTGGCCGAGCCGGATGTAGCCCAGGCCCACGTCGTGAAGCGCCTCCAGGCGACGGCGGATCTTGGGGATGTGGGCGAAGAACTCGAGCGCCTCCTCGACCGGCATCTCGAGCACGTCGGCGATCGTCCTGCCCTTGAAGCGCACCTCGAGCGTCTCGCGGTTGTAGCGCTTGCCGTGGCACTGCTCGCACGGCACGTAGACATCGGGGAGGAAGTGCATCTCGATCTTGATCTGCCCGTCGCCGCGGCAGACCTCGCAGCGGCCGCCCTTGACGTTGAACGAGAACCGTCCCGGCTTGTAGCCCCGGGCCCGCGCCTCCTGGGTCTTGGAGTACAGCTCGCGAATCTGGTCGAACAGCCCGATGTAGGTGGCGGGGTTGGAGCGGGGCGTCCGGCCGATCGGCGACTGGTCGACCGAGATGATCTTGTCCAGCTGATCGAGCCCGGTGATGCGCCTGTGGGTCCCGGGCCGCTGCTTCATCCGGTGCAGGCGGTTGGCCACCGCCTTGTAGAGGACCTCGTTGACCAGGGTGGACTTGCCCGAGCCCGAAACCCCCGTTACGCAGCACAGCACGCCGAGCGGCAGCCGGACGTCGATCCTCTTGAGATTGTGCTGGGCGGCGCCCTCGATCATCACGTGGCCGGTGGGCCGGCGGCGGCGGGACGGCACATCGATCGTGCGGGCGCCGGCCAGGTACTGGCCGGTCAGCGACTCGGGCACCCGCTCCACCTCGGCGGCCGTCCCCGCGGCCACCACGTGCCCCCCGTGCTCGCCCGCCCCCGGGCCGAGGTCGACCAGGTGGTCGGCCGCCCGCATCGTGCTCTCGTCGTGCTCGACCACGATCACGGTGTTGCCCAGGTCGCGCAGCCGCTCGAGCGTCGCGATCAGCCGGGCGTTGTCGCGCTGGTGGAGCCCGATCGACGGCTCGTCGAGGATGTACAGGACCCCGACCAGCGACGAGCCGATCTGGGTGGCCAGGCGGATGCGCTGGGCCTCTCCTCCCGACAGCGTCGCGGCCGCCCGCTCCATCGACAGGTACCCGACACCGACCGCGTCCAGGAACCCGAGGCGCTCCTCGATCTCGCGCAGCACCAGCCGGGCGATCTGGCGGTCGACCTCGGAGAGCTCCAGGCCGCAGATCCACTCCAGCGCCGCCCGGGCCGAGAGGTGGGTGAACTCCGGCAGCGACTTCCCCCCGACGGTCACCGCCCGCGACTCGGGACGCAGCCGGGCGCCGCCGCACTCCGGGCAGGGGCGCACCGACATGTACTCCTCGATCTTCTCGCGCGAGTACTCGGAGTCGGTCTCCCGGTAGCGGCGCTCGAGGTTGGGCACGATGCCCTCGAACCGCGTGGTGTAGGACCGCCGGCGGCCGTAGCGGTTGCGGTAGGAGATGTAGATCCGGTCGCCGTCGGTGCCGTACAGGAACAGGTCCCGCTCCTCCTGCGGAAGGTCCTCCCACGGGGTGTCGAGGTCCACCTCGTAGCGATCGGCGATCGCCTGAGTTATCTCGTCGTAGTAGTTGGATGACGAAGACGACCAGGGCAGGATCGCCCCCTCCCCGATCGACAGCGACGGGTCGGGCACGATCAGCTCCGGATCGATCTCCATCTGCGATCCCAGGCCGGTGCATCGGGAGCATGCCCCGTGCGGCGAGTTGAACGAGAAGATCCGGGGCTCGAGCTCGGCGATGCTGGGTCCGTGCTCGGGACAGGCGAACCTCTCCGAGAAGGTCAGGGTCCGGGACGTCGCACCGTCGTCCGCAAGGACCTCGACGTCGACCAGGCCGTCGGCGACCGCGACCGCGGTCTCCACCGAATCCGCCAGGCGCTTGCGGATCTCCGGCTTCATCACCAGCCGGTCCACCACCACCGAGATGTCGTGCTTGAACTTCTTGTCCAGCTCGATCGGGTCGTCCAGCAGCCTCAGCTCGCCGTCGACCTTGACCCGGGCGAAGCCCTCGGCCCGAAGCTCGTCGAGGAGCCTGCCGTACTCGCCCTTTCGCCCCCGGACGATCGGCGCCAGCACCATGAACCGGGTCCCCTCGGGCAGCGAGAGGACCTGGTCGATGATCTGCTCCGCCGACTGGCCGGCGATCGGGCGGCCGCACACATGGCAGTGGGGCCGGCCCACCCGGGCCCACAGCAGGCGCAGGTAATCGTAGATCTCGGTGACCGTGCCGACCGTCGACCGCGGGTTGCGCGAGGTGGTCTTCTGGTCTATCGAGATGGCCGGCGACAGGCCCTCGATCGAGTCGACGTCGGGCTTGTCCATCTGGCCCAGGAACTGCCGGGCGTAGGCCGACAGCGACTCGACATAGCGACGCTGGCCCTCGGCGTAGATGGTGTCGAACGCCAGCGACGACTTCCCGGATCCCGACAGCCCGGTGACCACGACCAGCGCCTCCCGAGGGATGGCCAGGGTGATGTCCTTGAGGTTGTGCTCGCGGGCACCGGAGATGACGATCTGGTCGCCGGGTGACATAAGCGCCGTCCGATTGTACGAGGGCGAACGGGCGTTCCCCTCAGATGGGAGCGGCCACCGGCGCCGTGGTCGCGAGCGCCGGCCTCAGCCGACGCGCGAGTAGACGTCGTCGAGCAGTCGCTGGCGGTCGTCTAGGTCGAAGTTCTCGGCCAGGTAGCGGTCGGCCTGGGCCCTGGGCGTGCCGCTCAGCGCCATGTTCAGGGCGATGAGCCGGGCCCCCTCGGCGTCGGCGGCGTCGTCCGCCACCGCGGGCTCGGCCTCGGTCGCGACCTCGGCGGCCGCATCAGCCGCCTCCGCCTCCTCCTCGACCTCGTCGGCGAAGTCCTCGACCACGGGAGCCGGCTCCGCCGCCTCGGGCTCGACCGCCCGGCGCGGTGCCCCCAGCTCGGCCGCGCCGGCCTGCAGGGCGTCGAGGTCGGCGGCCAGGCGGCTCGCCCGCGACCGCAGGCTCTGGAGGAGGTCGGCGACCTCGCCCTCCATCGCGTCCAAGCGCTCGAGCATGGTCCGGGCGGCGTCCGACACCCTGGCCAGGGGCTCGGCGGCCATTGCGCTCGCCTCCCGGCGCGCGCTGTCGGCCTCCTCCTCGGCCTGACGGGTGATCTGGGCGGCGGTGGCCTCGGCGGCCGCGACGATCGCGCGCACCTGCTCGGAGGAGGCCGACGCCATGGTGTCGCGCGGGCGCGGCGACCGTGCCAGCCGCTCCATCTCGTCCGCGAGCCGGCGCAGGTGGGCGTCGACCTCCGCGGGGTCGTAGCCGCGCCGGGTGACCGGGAAGTCGCGGCGTTCGATGTCCTGGCGCTCGAGGGGCACGGCCTGTCCTACCGGGCGAGGGCGCGGCTAGCGTATCGGAGCCGCCCGGGCCGGCGGGTCAGCCGCCGCCGGCCGCGGGCGCGAGCCCGGAGCGGGCGTCGGCCAGCTCGCGGCGCAGGTCGCGGATCTCGTCGCGCAGCTTGGCGGCATATTCGAACCGCAGCTCGTCTGCGGCCGCCAGCATCTCCTCCTCGAGCTCCACGATCAGGCGCTCGATCTCCTCCGCGGACATCTCGGTGCGCCGGCGGCGCTGCGCCCGGCGGGCGGACTTGGGGACCTTGGAGTCCTGCTGGAGGAACTCCGCGATGTCGGAGATGCCCTTGACGATGGTCTCCGGCGTGATCCCGTGGTCGGCGTTGTACGTCCGCTGGATCGCGCGCCGGCGGTCGGTCTCCTCGATGGCCGCGCGCATGGCGGCGGTCTCCTTGTCGGCGTACATCAGGACGGTGCCCTCGACGTTTCGGGCCGCCCGTCCGATGGTCTGGATCAACGAGGTCTCCCCGCGCAGGAACCCCTCCTTGTCGGCGTCCAGGATCGCCACCAGCGAGACCTCGGGCAGGTCGAGCCCCTCGCGCAGGAGGTTCACCCCCACCAGGACGTCGAACTCGCCCAGGCGCAGCTCGCGGATGATCTGGATCCGCTCCAAGGTGTCGATCTCCGAGTGCAGGTAGCGCACCCGGAAGCCCATCTCCAGCAGGTAGTCGGTCAGGTCCTCGGCCATCTTCTTGGTGAGGGTGGTGACGAGGACCCGCTCGTTGCGCTCGGCGCGGGCCCGGACCTCGTTCATCAGGTCGTCGATCTGGTTGCGCGTGGCCCGCACCTCGACCTCCGGGTCGACGATCCCGGTCGGCCGCACGATCTGCTCGACGATGCGGCTGGACCGAGCCCGCTCGGACTCGCCAGGGGTGGCCGAGACGAACACCAGCTGGGGCGTGATCTGGAGGAACTCGTCGAAGGTCTGGGGGCGGTTGTCCAGGGCGCTGGGCAGACGGAAGCCGTAGTCGACGAGGGTCTGCTTGCGCGAACGGTCGCCCTCGTACATGCCGCCCAGCTGGGGGACCGTCTGATGGGACTCATCGATGAAGCAGACGAAGTCGTCGGGGAAGTAGTCGATCAGGCAGTAGGGACGATCGCCGGGGCTGCGGCCGTCCAGGATCCGCGCGTAGTTCTCGATGCCCGAGCAGAACCCGACCTCGCGCAGCATCTCCATGTCGTACTGGGTGCGCTGGCGCAGGCGATGGGACTCCAGCAGCTTGCCCTCGGCCTCGAGCTCGGCGCAGCGATGGTTGAGCTCGCGGCCGATCTCCTCGACCGCGCGCTCCATGGTCCCCTCCTTGACGTTGTAGTGCGTGGCCGGCCAGATGGCCACGTGCTCGAGATCGTCGACGATCAGCTCGCCGGTGAGCGGGTCGAAGTGCTGCAGGCGCTCGACCTCATCGCCGAACAGCGTCGCCCGGAAGGCGGTCTCGGCGTAGGCCGGGAACACCTCCAGGGTCTCCCCCCGGACGCGGAAGGTCCCCCGCCCCAGCGCGGTGTCGTTGCGGGTGTACTGGATCGAGACCAGCTTGCGCAGCAGCTGGTCGCGGTCGACGAAGCCCCCCTTTCGCAGGATCTGCATGTTGGCGTCGTAGGTCTCCGGCGAGCCGATGCCGAAGATGCACGACACCGAGGCCACGATCACCACATCCCGCCGCGCGAACAGCGCCGCGGTGGCCGAGTGGCGCAGGCGGTCGATCTCCTCGTTGATCGAGGAGTCCTTCTCGATGTAGAGGTCGCGGCTGGGGACGTAGGCCTCGGGCTGGTAGTAGTCGTAGTAGGAGACGAAGTACTCCACGGCGTTGCGCGGAAAGAAGGTGCGCAGCTCGTTGCACAGCTGCGCCGCCAGGGTCTTGTTGTGGGCGATGAGCAGCGCCGGCCTCTGAACCCGCTCCATCACCCCCGCCATGGTCATCGTCTTCCCGGTGCCGGTGGCGCCCAGCAGCGTGGTGAAGCGCTCGCCGGCCAGCACGCCCTCGGCCAGCCCGTCGATCGCCTTGGGCTGGTCGGCGGTCGGAGTGAAGGCGCTGTCGAGCTCGAGCCTGGGCATCTCGGGAATCGAGGGTAGCGAGCGCCCCGGGTCGGACGGCGCGGGAGGCCAGCCGTGGGCGGCCCTAGAGGCCCAGCTCGCGCCGGTAGGTGCGACGGTAGTCCTCGCGGGCGCGCTGCACCCGGCGGACGTAGGCCCGGGTCTCGGTGAACGGGATCTGGTCGGCGGTGAAGGCCCGCCCGGATCGTCCGGCCTCGGCGATCCAGCGGTCGAGGTTGGTCTCGCCGCCGTTGTACGCCGCCAGGGCGAGGACCTCGTCGCCGCCGTAGCGGTCGAGCAGGTAGCGCAGGTAGTACGACCCGTAGGCGATGTTGATCTGCGGGGTGGCGAGGTCGCGCACCTCGAACCGGGTGGCGCCCGACCGGCGGGCGATGAACCGGGCCGTGTCGGGCTGGATCTGCATCAGGCCGGTGGCGCCGGTCCGGGACGTCCTGGCGCGGAACTTCGACTCGGCGTAGATGACGCCGGCGACGAGCGCAGGGTCCAGGCGCTTCTGGCGGGCCTGCTGGCGGATGATGTCCTCGTGGCGCAGCGGCAGCCTCGCCTCCCGCACGGCGTGCTGGATCAGCGGCGCGAGCAGGGCGGCGCCCACGCCCAGCAGCGCTGCGGCGACGATCAGCGCGGCGGCGCGCCGGCGGGCCTGCTCCGGCCGGGCACGGCCGGCCGGACGGCGCCTGGCGGTGAGGGTCCGCGCGGTCATCGCTCTGTGGTCTTCAGGTTCTCAAGGATGGCCGACAGCCTGGTCTCGAGATCGGCGATGGAGGCGTCGTTGCAGACAGTGAAAGTCGCACGTTGCGACTTCTCGTCCTGGGTGAGGTGCCGCGCGCCCCGCTCGTCCACCGAGGCGTGCCCTCGGCCGGCGGCGCGCTGGGCCCGCACCTCCTCGGGAGCCACCACCGCCAGGGTCACGTCGAACCCGTCCTCCATGCCGGCCTCGAACAGGAGCGGCACCTCCACCACCGCGACGATTGGAGGCGGCTCGCGCCGGGCGACGTCCGCACGCCACGCCGCCATCCGCTCGCCCACGCGGGGCCACAGGAGCTGCTCCAGCCAGCGACGGTCATCCTCGGATCCGAACACGCGCTCCGCCACCGCGGTCCGGTCGACGCTGCCGCCCGGCGCCACCTCGTCCCCCCAGCGCCCGACCACGGCGTCCCGGATGTCGTCCGACCGGTAGAGCTGGTGGACCAGCTGGTCGGTGGAGAGCACCGCGGCGCCCAGGCGCTCCAGGGCGGCCAGGGCGGTCGACTTGCCGGCGCCGATCCCGCCGGTCAGTCCGACGAAGGGCACCCGTGAGGCGGAGACGCCGATGACGCTAGGAGGCGGGCTGCTGCTGGTCAGGCGCCGCCGTCCCCGGAGACTCTCCGGCGGGATCGGCCGCCTCCTGGCCGTTGGTGTCGGCCGGGGGCACGTCGTCGTCGGCGAACACGTCCTCGGAGAGGCCGAGCTCCGGCACGTCGTCGAGGTTCGCTGTGGCCGAGGGCTCTCCGTCGCCCTCCGCGCCCTCCCCTGAGGGGCCGGCCGACCGGCGCAGCGGGAGGTCCTGGTCCTCGACCCGCTTGATCGACAGCGACAGGCGGCGGCGCTCGGAGTCGATCTCCAGCACCTTGACGCGGATCTCGTCGCCCGGCTCGATGATCTCGCGCGGGTTGTCGACGTGGTGGGCGGCGAGCTCGGAGATGTGCACGAGCCCCTCCACCCCGTCCAGGATCTCGACGAATGCCCCGAAGGTGACCACCTTGGTGACCTTCCCCTCCAGCTCGTCGCCGACGCTGTAGGTGTCGACCACGCGCTGCCAGGGGTCCTCCTGGGTCTGCTTGAGCCCGAGCGAGATCCGCTGGCGCTCCCGGTCGATGTCCAGCACCTTGACCCGGACCGTGTCGCCGATCGACAGGATCTCGCTGGGATGGTTGACGTGCGACCACGACAGCTCGGAGATGTGGATCAGGCCGTCGATGCCGTCGAGGTCCACAAACGCACCGAAGTCCACGATGTTGGAGATCTGCCCCTCGACCACCATGCCGGGCTGAAGCCGGTCGAGGATCTGCTGGCGGACCTCCTTGCGCTCCTCCTCCAGCACGGCGCGGCGCGAGAGCACCACGTTGTTGCGCGAGCGGTTGAGCTCGATGACCTTGCACTCGATGGTCTGGCCCAGGTACTCGTCGAGGTGGGGCACCCGACGGATGTCCACCAGGGAGGCGGGAAGGAAGCCGCGTACGCCGAGGTCGATGATCAGGCCACCCTTGACCACCTCGATGACCGTCCCCTCCACCGGCGCTCCGGACTCGGCGGCCGCCTCGATGCGCTTCCACGCCTTCTCGAAGCGGGCGCGCTTCTTGGACAGGATCAGGCGACCGTCCTGGTCCTCCTTGGTGAGGACCAGCGCGTCGACCTCCTCCCCCAGCTCCACCTCGTCGGCGGGATCGACCGACTTGCGGATGGACAGCTCGTTGGAGGGAATGACGCCCTCGGACTTGTAGCCGATGTCGACCAGCACCTCATCCGCGTCGATGCGAACCACGTTGCCGGTGACCACGTCCCCCTCCTCGAACGGGCTGAGGGTGGCGTCGTAGTTGGGGATGACCTGGCCGTTGACTTCGACCAGCAGGCCCTCGGAGCCCTCGACGACCTTCCCCTCCGAGGGCGATGCGGCGGTGACTTCGGCCATGAGCGGCCAAGGTTAGCGAAGCAGGCCGGGCCGACCGGACGCCGGCCGGGCCTATGATCCGGCCGTCATGGCGCAGCGGGCCACCAAGCGCGGAGCCGCCCGCACGCGGCTGGAGGGCGACTACGACGTGCTGGTGTGCGGGGCCAGCTTCGCCGGGCTGGCCGTCGCCCGGGAGCTGACCGGCTCCGGCGCCCGCACCCTGCTGGTCGACCGCTACGAGATCGGCGAGCGCCAGACCTCAGCCTGCGCGATGCCCACCTGCTGGATGGAGGCGATGGAGCTGACGCCGGCCATCCGGCAGACGTTCTCGCGCCTGGTCGTGCACACCCCGCACGGCTCGGCGCGGTGGCGGCTGCCCTGGACGTTCTCGACCTTCGACTACCGGGCCCTGTGCGGGCTCCTGCGCGCGCAGGGCCCCGACGCCGCCTTCGAGACCGCCACGGTCCATGGCCGGACCGGGGACGTGGTGCGCACCGACCGCGGCGACCTGCGGGCCGGCCTGATCGTCGACGCGCTCGGCTGGCGGCGCGTCCTCGGGTCGGGTCCGACCGTCCAGCCGCCGGAGGCGCACCTTTCCCGGGGGCTGGAGGTCCACCCCGACGGAACCGGCGAGGACATGGAGCTGTGGATCGACCGCTCCTACGTGCGCGCGGGGTACGGATGGTCTTTCCCGGCCGATCGCGAGCTGCGGGTCGGGGTCGGCTCGTTCGAGCCGCGCCACCACGTCAAGGACCAGACGGTGCGGCTGGCCTCCGACCTCGCCGTGGACGCGGTCCGCTACCAGGGCAACTGGATCCCGCACCGGCTGCGGCCGGCCACCGAGGACGGGGTCTTCTTCGCCGGGGACTCCGCCGGCCACTGCCTTCCCACCACCGCCGAGGGGATCCGGACCGCGCTGTACTTCGGGCTGGCCTGCGGCCGAGAGCTGCGCAGCGTCGTGGAGGGCGCATCGACCCGGGAGGCGGCCCTGCGGCGCTACCACCGGTTCAGCGCCGCCCACGAGTGGAAGTTCCGCTGGCTGCTGCACGTCCAGGACTGGGTGCCGCGGGTTCCCCCGCGCCAGCTGACGCTGCTCCTGCGACTGGTCGAGCGCCGGCGGGTGAGCGACTGGGCATTCCGGCGCTACCTCGACATCGCGCCGCCGTCCTTCGCCACGCCGCCGCGGCGGCGGGCCGAGCGCGCGGTGGCCGCGGCCGCCTAGCCGACCGGTTCCCGCGCCCCGCGCACGGCGGCCGCGGAACCGTTCATCTAACGCCGGACGACCAGATAGGTGCCGGCCGCCAGGAGGGCGATGCCGGCGAGACGGGCCAGGGTGACCGGGTGCCGCTCGACGCCCAGCGCGCCGATCTGGTCAACGATCACCGCCGCCGTGAGCTGGCCGGCGATCGTCGCGGCCGTCACCCCGCCGGCGCCCAGGGGCCTCACGGTGACCAGCACCGTGGTCACGTATGCCGCTCCCAGGACGCCGCCCAGGAGGTAGTACCAGGCGACATTGCCCACGGCGCCGACGTCGCCGAAGCCACCGCCGGCCAGCAGCACGATCGCCACCAGCACCAGGGTGCCGATCGCGAACGACACCGCGGCCGCCTGGAAGGTCCCGATCGCCCGCCCCAGGGTCGAGTTGATCGGCGCCTGCAGCGCGATGGCCCCGCCGACGCACGCGGTGACGATCACCGCCAGGCCGCGGTCCATCACGCCGCCGCCGGGTCGCGGGCG